>JAZDJY010000053.1:0-4736 GCA_043803615.1 Candidatus Aenigmatarchaeota archaeon
GATGTGAGGACGCTTTCCGAGAACATGGCAGCCGAGATGCCCCGCGCCCTCAACATAGGGATTAACTCCTCAGATCCCTCCGGGACGCTCATATCATTCTGCAACTTTTCAAGGTCGACTGCTGAGACGCGCGGCCTTGACATGGAAGCCGTGTTCGTCATTTTCGAGGCATCGCCCTCGGGGATATCGGCGAGCGCAGGCAACGCCGCCGGGGAGGACGCGACCGTCGGAATCGACGTCTCGGGAACCTATAGAGAGCTCACCGTACCCGCAGGCATGGTAAACTCAACGGCCTTTGCGGCCGGCGGCGAGAACTTCGACGTCTCGGTCTCCGTGGATGGGGAGACATCTTACGTCACCATTCCCTCGAACAAGACGAGCCTAGTCGCCACCGTCACACTCTCCCGCGGCGACACTCTCATAAGAAAAGAGATATTAGCATGAGCGCCAAATCTTAAAAGGTGTTGCGATGCATGGCGTGATGTTTGTGACCGAGGCGATATTCCTTGCCATCACGGTCGTCATGGTCTTCCTCGTGTACACGATGTCCGCGCCCGTGATAGCCTCCATGCAGGCGTCGGCGGTCTTCGAGCAGACGAAGTCGGTCATGCTTTCCCTGGACAGCGCCATACAGGACGCAGCATCCCAGGGAAGGGGCAGCAGGAGCACGCTCTACGTCACGACGGGCGCGGGCGTACTCGAGCTTGACGGGGAAAAGGACACGATACTCTGGACGCTTCCGACCGACGCAAGGGTGGTGTCGCCTAGGAGCATGACGAGGGCCGGTAACATGGTGTCGGGCGCGAACCTGCGCGCGATGGCCTACGAAAACGAAAGCATCGGGGCATTCGTCCTGGAAAACGAGAGGCTCATCGTGAACATAAGGAAGATAGGAAGCGAGTCGTCGCATGCGTACTACAACGCAAGCGACCTCCTGATGGGCGTCTACAATAAGGACCTTGGCAGGTGGATGGACCTGGCAAGGCTTGAGATATCGATGGACGGCAATCCGGCGTCCCAGAACGGCACGGGCTACACAGAGCTTTCCGATGAGGGGTACGCCATCTCCCGCGGCGAGGCGGTGGCCCACATGGCCAGCGGCTACGAGTACGTGCCAAACTACACCGTGATATTCTCCCTTGAGGCTGGCGCGGATTTCGTCACGATAGAAGCCGAGGAACAATTTTAAGCCCGTCCGCCAAATAATATGAATGGTCAAAGGCCTGTCGCCTCTCATATCGGTCACGGTGCTCATCGCCATCGCGCTGACCACGGCCGCGTTCATGGCCGGCTGGATCTACGACCTCACGGCAACTACTACGAACCAGACCACAAGCGACGCGCAGAGGCTGGTCATGTGCAGGAGCGCGGGCCTGGATTTCGACCCCTCGTACGGTGATTATGGGGTGGACTATAACCTCAGCGGCAACGGGACGGCAGGTAGCGTTGACTGGATACGCGCGCAGGTTACGAACACGGGAAGCGTGGACCTGTACGGCTTCTCCTTTGAGGTGACCATCGACGGCGGCTCCGGGGCGGAGATAGTGTACTACGAGCCGACGCCTGGAAGCCAGAAGACGCCGTCAAGTCCCCTGAGGCCGGGGAGGTCGGCCATACTTTCGGCCAACGTGACGCCGGACATAAACGGAAGCGCCGTCTCTCTCATAGAGGTGAGGGTCATCAACACCATGTGCCCCGACGTCTCGCCTTCGGTAGAAATATGATTTATAACGGCGTTTCATAATAATAAGTGATTGCATGACAGGCACGGAGACACAGCAGGACGTCATCAAGGCGATAAGCGACAAGCTAGCCGAGCTTGAGGACCTGCAGCTCGTCAACAAGCTGGACATAATAAACGTCAAGAACGAACTGGACAAGTCGAGCCTTTCTGGCGGGCCATCCGTCGGCGACATGGAGAAGATTTCTGAGCTCAGGGAACTCGTCTCAAAGTCCGACAAGCTCAGGAAGTCCGAGAGGATCGCATCTGAAATCGAAGAGATGAAGGCCCAGTTCGACAAGATAAAGAAGTTGGACTCCGCAGGACTGCGGCATGATTTCGAATCCCTGAGCAAGGAGTTCGAGGAACTCAAGGGAAGGGTTTCCTCGACGGAGAAGAAGGGCGCGAGAGAGAAAGGCGCAAAGCTTGCAAGCCCGGACCTCGAGGAGCTGCGCCAGAGGATAGGAAAGCTGGAATCGGCGCACCCCTCCGACATAGACCTCGAAATACCCGAGGAGATACGGGAAGAGCTTTCGAAGATAAGAGGGAAGGTATCGGCGCTTGAGAAATCCAAGCCCTCGGCCTCTGCGGACAGGATGGAAAAGGTCGACGAGCTCTCCGGAAGGATTGCATCGCTCATAAAGGCAATCGAAGAGCAGAGGGAGAGGATAACGGGCCTCGAATCGTCGCTTTCTGCGCCTGCGCCCGCTGGCAAGAAGGGGAAGGCGTTAAAGGTCGCAAGCGTCCCCCCAGTCATCGTGGGCAGGCTGGACAGGCTGGAGAAGGCCATCGCAGGCATGCGCCCGGCCGCGGGAAAGGCATCCGCTGGGGCTCAAGAGAAGATCGCACCGCTAAAAGACGAGCTTTCCGCCCTGAAGTCCAAGGTCGAAGGCCTCGAAAAGAAGTCATTGAAGATTCCGGTCCCGGCGACGGCCAAGGCCTCTGCCGGAGCGCAGGGCCAGGGGCTTTCCGAGATGCGTGAGAGGATGGAAAGGATTGAGAAGGGCCTTGAAAATGCTTCAAAGCTTGCCATGAACCTTCGGCCGATAGAGATGCCGGCATCCCAGGGCGTCCCGAAGGCTTCAAGGGAGCTGGAGCTTAAGATAAAGGACCTCGAAAAGATGGTGGGCTCGGGCGTCGGCGAGGTGAGGTTCCGGGCCGTCGAGAAGAAGATAGACGACATAAGGGAGTGGCTGCCCGAGTACATAGACAACAAGGTGGAGAAGAAGCTTTCCGACATTGACCATAAGGTCGGCGGGAAGGTAAAGGAGATGGAGAGCCTGAAGAAGGAGATGATTGACAGCACGATAGAGCAGATGCTTGCGCAGCCCTCGACTGTCGGCAAGATGCTGGGCGAGAAGATTAGAAAGCAGGTCGGGGACATGCAGGAGAAGCTGAAGAAGTTCGACAGCATCGTGAAGCCCTCGGACGCAAAGCTCACGTCGCTTCTCCGGGACATCGCGGACACGCAAAAGGAGATTGGAAGGATGCGGGAGGACATGAAGGGCTTCAAGTCCGTAGGGAGGGATGAGCTGCAGGACATGGGAATAGAGATTAAGGCCCTCGCGACGAGATTGAACTCAGTCCACGCGACCGCATCCGCGAAGGGTGGAGAGTCATCGGACGTCTCTTCGGTCCTGCGGGACCTTGAGATACTCAAGACCAAGTCCGACTGGCTGGAAAGCACAGTCCACAAGCTGGACCTCGAAAAGATCTACGCGAAGATAGACGAGCTTGAAGGCATGGTGAGGTACACGACCTCGCAGGCGGGAAGCTCCGGCCCGATAGTGCTGGAGTGAAGTTCATCCAGGCGCGCTTTCTACGGTCATTTCGCTACCAGAACCAACATATAAACTGCCGCACAAAACAGTACTCATGATAACATGGCAGGACTTCGAGAAGGTGGAAATGAGGGCAGGGACTGTCATCGAGGTCTCTCTCTTTCCCGAAGCGAAGAAGCCCGCCTACAAGCTGAAGATAGACTTCGGCGCTCACGGAATGAAGCAGACGAGCGCGCAGATAACGACGCTGTACACAAAAGAGGACCTGCTCGGAAAGTAGGTGATTGCAGTCACCAACTTCCCTCCAAAGCAGGTCGCCAGTTTCATGTCGGAGTGCCTCGTCCTCGGCCTCGTCGAGGACGGCGGGAAAGTCGTTTTGCTGCAGCCTGAAAGGAAGGTCCCCGACGGGCTTCGAATAGCTTAGATGTTCAGCGGCATGGAATCTACTTTTTCACTTCCGCGTACACTGCCCTGTAAAGTGGCTCAAAGCAGCTTTCCGCAATCGATAGGGCGTCCCCGACCTCCAGCATGCTCGGCGAGTAGCCGTAGTAGTTCACGCCGTGCCTAAGTTTCCTCAGGGTTTCGATGAGGCTCACGGGCCTCGATGTGCTGACCGGAAGCTTCATCAGTTCCCTTATTGGAAGGACGTGATCCCTCGGTTCTATACCCCTCGAAACTAGAAGGGCCTCGCCGAGCATTCTGAAGCACTCGTAGATGTTCCTTATTATGGTGCTCGCCGACCCCTTGTCAGGCTTGATGCCGAGTGTGAATTCCATGTCTCTCCTCGCAGCCGAAAGGATACTCAGCGCCTTCTTCTTGTCCGGCCTCTTCTGCCTCTCCTTCAACGTCAACATCATGGCCTCACCTCGAGGAAGCCTTCGAGCAGTATGCCGTTTGCGATGTTTGCGAAGAGATTCAGGTCCACCATGTTCCTCGAGAACACGTGGACGTTTACGGCGACATCCTTCCTATATCCGAAATCCGGGAACACTCCAAGCTTTTCAATCCTCACATCCTTGCCGTCTAAGACCTCGACTGCTATGTCTATGTCGCTTTTCTCGTTGTCGTCTCCCTTCCTGTAGCTCCCGAAAAGGATGACAGCCCTGGGGTTTGGGATTATCTTATGTATAGCTTCAAGGATTCCGGATTCGTAGAGCATCAAAAGATTGTAGGCTATTTTCTTCGTATAATTGTATGGATGTTCCTGATTGCAAGATATCCTCCACAGCCTTCCT
>JAZDJY010000054.1:0-6002 GCA_043803615.1 Candidatus Aenigmatarchaeota archaeon
GTTCTGGATATTCGCAATAGCCGTCGTTGCCGTCCGCAGGAAGGATTTCCGTTAGCTAGACTATGTGCTTGAGTATCCCCCTCAGGTCCTTTCCCTCTATCACGACGTTTGCCGCCTTCTTCACGTCGTCGCTTGCGTTGAAGGCGATGCCCAGGCCCGCGGCCTTTATGGCGTCTATGTCGTTATAGGCGTCGCCTACGAAGACGCACTCCGACACCTTCACCCCTTCGCTTGCCGCCAAGTCGCGCAGCACCTTTGCCTTGTGGTCGCCGTGGTCGAACTGCGGGGGGACTATGCAATCATCTATCGTGCCGTCGGCGTTGTACGTGAGCCTGTTTATGACTATGTGGGAAAAGAACCTGTCAGCGTCCGGAAAGAAGCGGTAGAGGACCAGGTCTATGCCGCCCGATATCACGGCAAGCCGAAGGCCCTTCGCCCTGAGCTCCTTTACGGTTTCCATCGCCCCGGGCATGACGGAGAACTTCGACACTATCCCCTCCATGTCCGCCCTCGTGACGCCCTTCTCCTTCCAGAGGGCTATGTCGTGGTCGGCCCATTCCCGAAACGTCATCTGCCCGCGGAAGTACTTTTCACTTGCCCTGTCGAGCTTGCCCTGGTCTATGCCCATGACCCTGTGCACCATCCTCCACACCGAGAAGACCTCATCGACGAGCGTGCCGTCGACGTCGAAGCACACGAGCTTGTACTTCGTTTTCTTTTCCGCGCTTTTCATTTGAACGCCTCCAGCACTTCAAGGACTTCCGCAAGGCCCATGGAACTCACCCTCTTTCCCAGCAGGTCCTGCCTTACGGCGGCCTTCAAGACCTCTTCTCTTGCCTTCCTCCTGCTGCCGCCCGGCATCCCGGCGAGGGCCTCCCGGAGCGCGTTCCTAAGCTTCTTGTCGTCCAGCAGGGCGAGCGCCCGGATCATGCGCTCCCTCCTGCCGGCGGGCTTTTTGGGAGTAATCCTCATGACGACGCTTTCGGTTCCCGGGACGGGCGACCATGACGCCCTGCCCACATCGAGTATGGCCTTTGCATCGAAGAACGCATGGAAGAAGAGCGAGAGCTTGGAGTATGCCGGGTCCCCCGGAGCCGCCGAAAGCCTTTCCGCAAAGCCCGAGGGAAGGGTGAGCAGGGCCTCCCCGAAATGCTGCCTGAAAAGCATCCTCATCAGGGGCTCGCTTATGGAGTAGGGGGGGTTGCTCACTATCTTTTCGCATGAGGGAACCCTCTTGATGACGCTCAGGGCGTTGCCGAAGAAGAGCTGGACGCTGCCTACTCCCACAAACCTCTTTTCGAGGACGGGCCGCAGCCTTTCGTCCGCTTCTATCGCAATCACTTTTCCCGCCTTCTGCGAGAGCTCTTCGGTGAGCCTGCCGTCGCCTGCGCCTATCTCAAGCACTGTGTCTTTCTTCGTCAGGCGGGCAAGGGAGACTATCTTCCTGAGAATCTCCACGTCTTCGAGGAACACCTGGTCCCGGAGAGGGTCCTTCGAAAAGCCTTGGACTGCCATAGAGAATCTATGAGGATAGGGATTAATCTATTTCCTTGGTCTTGCCTTCGGCTTTTTGGGAGCGCGGCGTTTCCCCTCGAGCCGCGCCACGGCCCTTATGATGTCGCTTCTCGTCACTATCCCGATGAGCTTTCCTGACTCCACCACCGGGAGCCTGTTCACCTTGTAGGTGTCCATCATCCGTGCGGCATCGAGCGAGTCGGCGCTCCCTTGGATGACCACGGGCTCGCGCGTCATGAAGTCCTCTATCCGCAGCTTTTCCGCGTCCATGACCTTCTTCTTGACCTCGGCCGCCCTGTCCTTGCTTCGCAGGCCCGCAAGCACGAGGAAGAAGTGGGGCATCGACGTGAAATGGACGTTAGGGGAGCATATGTCGATGACCTTTAGCACATCGAGCTCCGTTATTATACCGACGAGCTTGCCGTTCTTTGTCACAGGGGCCCCGGATATGCCCTTCCCCGTGAAGAGCTTCAGCGCCGTATGCAGCGTGTCGTCAGGCCTAAGAGTCATGACGTCCCTGGTCATCATGTCCTTTACATGCACTTTAGTCACCCGCTGCTACTTTGTGGCGTCGGGAAGCGTCCCTTTCCAGGCATCCCGGCTCCCGGCGCGCCCATAGTTATATTGCCGCCGCCTGCAATTTATAGATTATGACCCGCGAGGATGAGATAAAGTCCATCGAGGAGGAGATTGCGAAGACCAAGTACAACAAGGCGACCCAGAGGCACATAGGAAAGCTGAAGGCCAGGCTTGCGAGGCTGCACGAGGACGTGGAGAAGGCTTCTTCTGGGAAAAGCTACGGCCCGGGCTTTGGCGTGAAGAAGTCCGGAGATGCCACAGTGCTCCTCGTCGGCTTCCCGTCGGTTGGCAAGTCCACGCTCGTCAACAGCATAACGAACGCCCAGTCGAAGACTGCGGCCTACGACTTCACGACACTCAACGTCGTGCCGGGGATGCTGGAATACAACGGGGCAAGGATACAGGTGCTCGACATCCCGGGCATGATATCGGATGCCGCGAAGGGCGCAGGGAAGGGAAGGCAGGTGCTCTCGGCCGTGAGGAACGCAGACCTCATAATATTCGTGCTGGACAAGCTGGGACAGTTTCCATTACTCCAGAAGGAGCTCTACGACGCGGGATTCAGGCTCGACCAGAAGCCGCCGGATGTGCGGATAGTGAAGAAGGAGACGGGCGGGGTGAACGTAAACATCGCCGTCAAGAGGGCAAGGCTTTCGAAAGAATCTGTGAGGGACATACTCGCCGAGTTCCGGCTGCACAACGCCGACGTGATAGTCAGGCAGGACATAAACGAGGACCAGCTCATAGACGCTATCCTCAAGAACAGGCTGTACATCCCCTCGGTAAAGGTCCTCAACAAGATAGACAGGATGGACAGGGAGTTCCTCGCCGCGGTCCCGAAGGGCTACGTCAAGATATCGGCAGGGCAGGGACGGAACCTCGGAGAGCTCAAGGAGGCCGTATGGAAGAAGCTTGGGCTCCTGCGCATTTACCTTAAGCCCATGGGAAAGGAACCCGACATGAAGGACCCGCTGATAATGAAGGCCGGGGCAACAGTCATGGACGTCGGCAGGAAGATACTGCGCGGCCAGGAGAAGTACTTCAAGTACGCGCGCATATGGGGGCCCTCGGCCAGGTTCCCCGAGCAGAAGGTCGGTGCCGAACACCGCCTGAAGGACGGCGACATCGTGGAGCTGCACGCGTGACCGGGAAAACCCGGCAAAGCTATAAATGACCGGAGCATATTCTTGTTATGCCAATGCAGAGGCAGACCGCCGCGAGGGTGAGGATAGTGGACCTGGTCAGCGGCGAATGGGTGAAGAAGGACGGCATGGAGCCCAGCTACGTCGTGACCCCGGGAAAGGAGAACGTCTCCAGGGCTAGGATCGTCGCCACCATCGTTTCCAGGTTCGACTCCGAGGACGGCAACTTCTCTTCGGTGACGCTCGACGACGCCACCGCGACACTGAGGGTGAAGGTCTGGAAGGAGATTGAGGTGCTTTCCGGTTTCCGGGCAGGCGACCTTGTAAGCGTCATCGGAAAGGTCCGCGAATACGGCGGGGAGATATACGTCGTCCCCGAGATAGTCACGAAAGTCACGCCCGACGAGGAGTCCCTGGCAAGGCTTGAGATAATAAGGAAACTGCGTTCCAAGAAACCTGCGGAAGGCGCCGGGCACAGGGAAAAGGCCCATGCGGTCCACGAGGCGGCAAAGCCTGAGCCTGTCCGGCATAGCCACGAGGACATGCCCATGGCGCATGCGGGGAAAAAGGAAGCATCGGCCGCGACTGCCGTGAAGAAGGATGAAGAGAGTCCGAGGAAGAAGCTCATCACGATAATAGAGAAGAGCGCCGACGGCATAAGGTACGCCGACCTCCTGAAGGAGTCCGGGCTTCCCGAAGAGGACATAGAAGACGTCATCAACGAGCTGCTCGGGGAAGGCATATGCTACGAGCCCGTCCCGGGGAAGATAAAGAAGATTTAGGACTTTAGTCTTTCTTTTGTTTCTGCAGCCTTACAGAGCCGCACTTGGGGCAGACCTTGGTTGCGGGCTCCATGACCATGGGCTTGCCTTCCCATCCGCACTGGACGCACTGGTATTTTGCCATCAAAGACACCACAAAGCCCAAAAATTCCGGCATTGCTGCCGGACAATGCGGGCAATAAATATAATTCCTACCGTGACTTATTAATTATGTCCGTTCCTTCTCCGCCGGCAAAAAAGCCCAAGGCGAACAAAAAGAAGAAGGGCTACATGAGGATTCTCCCAAGGCTGCTCTCCAGGGCCGAGAACAGGAAGAAAAAGGGGAACTTCACGGAAGCGGCGCTGCTCTACCAGAAGATATCCTACCTTGCCAGGGACGCGGGGGAATGGGACGACGGCGTCAAGTACGCCGTGCTTTCCGCCGAGTGCAGCGAGCGGGACGGCAGGCCATTCAAGGCCGGCTGGGCCTACAGGGCGGCGGCGCTCTCGGCAAAGTCCGGCGAGAAGCACGAGAAGGCCATGGAGACCGCATCCATGGCGGCAAACAGGTTCCGGGAGGCGGGAAGCGTCTACGCGGCGAAGTGGTGCTACGGGGCAGCCGCGCAGGCCGCCAAGGCCGCAGGAAAGCCAAACGAAGCGATACGATTCTACGAGAAGAGCAAGGAAATCGAAGACGACGATGAGACAAAAGACGAGATAAGGAGGATAAAGAACGTCGTGTCCCATCCCGTGGTCGACCAGTACGCAGAAAAGGACGAGATAACCGAGGGGGAGGAGGCGAAGTTCGAAATAGTCATAGAGAACCATTCGAAGGAAAAGCTGCGAAAGATAGCGGTCGGCGACAGGGACGCAAGGGTGACGCACGAGGTCGAGGAGCTGGGCCCCGGGGAGATAACCATATTCTCGCACGGCATCAGGGGGAAGACCGGGATACTCCGCTCGCCCTACAACTTCATAACGTGGCAGGATGCGAAGGGCAGCACGCTTGACTTCGAACTTGAGCCCGTGTCCGTCCGGGTGAAGCCGAAGCTTCAGTTCACACCCAGCGTGGAGCCGGAGGCGGTCGTAGGCAAGCCCTGCAAGCTCATACTGCTCGTCAAGAACCTGTCGACGGTCCCGGTCCTCGACGTGAAGATAGACCTCAAATTCGCCGAGGGCGTGAGGGTGCCCCATCCCGGCGTGAGGACGTTTGAGCGGATAGCGCCCGGGGAGGAGTACGGGGCAAGCTGGGGCATCATGCCCATGGTGCCGGGAAGGCACAGGATTGCGGAGGGCAAGGTGACGGTAAGCGACGGCGAAGGGACGGAATTTACGGACAGCACCGGGGAGATAATCATCGGCGTCCATCCAAAGGAAAGCCACCACGAAGCCCAGGCGGAAGCTTCGGGAATGCGTTCCCTCGTCTCCCCTGAGGGGGAAACGGGAAAGGACGCCCTCCGGAGAAGGTACGAGGACGTAAGGGAGCTCATGACCTCCGCGGAGAAGAAGTACCTGCAGAGGAAGCTGGACGAGGAGTCCTTCAAGAAGATAATGCAGGAATACGGCAAGGAGAAGGCCGAGATTGAGCTGCGGCTGAGAAAGGAGGAGAGCTGAATGGAGAAGTTCTTCGATTCCGTCGAGATGATGGAAAACACCATACCCGACTACGGATATCTGGAAGCCGGGAAGGTGGAGGAGACGGACAGGAAAGTGCGGGAGCTCCTCATTTCCGAGGTGAGGGAGATGAAGGACACCATGTTCCACGTCGTGCAGGTGGGCTACGAGCTGCAGAGGGATGGCCTGAGCTATGCGGCGGAGACCGCATGGGACGACGTCTCATCGCTGCTTTCGAGGATACAGAGCGCAAGGCTCTGCCGGTGCGACAGGAGGCAGCCGGGCGGCTGCGAACCGTGCAGGGAGAGGGCCGAAAGATGCTTTCACGAGCTCGTCAGGAATGACAGGCGGCTCGTGGAGGCGGTGAAGGGCATGAAGGTATCCGTCAGGT
>JAZDJY010000055.1:0-5511 GCA_043803615.1 Candidatus Aenigmatarchaeota archaeon
CGTCCCTTGGGCTAGTGAAGAGCATCCTCGATGCGCAGGGACCGGACGAAAACCTCGCCTACCCGCTCGTCATGCGCGTAAAGGAGATGCTGCTCCTGAAGTGCGCGTCCGAAGAGAGGGAGTACTCTTCGCGGATGCTAAAGGATGCCATCATGGGGAAGGGCATCTCGGCTGCGGATTTCAGAGACCTCATGGAGCAGTACAGGGCCGCAAGGGACGGAAAATCTCCGGGAAAGAGGAAGCTTGGGAGTCACGTCTTCGAAAAGCTGGTAAGGCTTCTTGAGGAGTTGATAGGACATGCCGAAAAGAAGTAAAAGGCTGGCAAAGGGTATCGATTCCATAGGACGGCAGATAGAGCTGCACGAAAGGAAGCTCCGGGAGGCCGAGAAAGCGGGAAATCTGGGGCTCGTGAAGTACTACGAAAAGGAACTTCAAAGCCTGAGGAAAGCGATAACGAGGAAGGCGGCGGCCATAAAGAAGTAGCTGGGACTTCAAAAGGCGATTGGAGAGGACGTAATCGAACGATGTGCCTTTTTATTTTGCGCGCCTTATTCTATGATAGTGGGCCCGTAGCTTAACCTGGATATAGCGCCCGATCCGCCTAACCACGTCGCGTCAGGCGGAGGCGAAGCTTCGGACCGGGAGGTTGGGGGTTCGAATCCCTCCGGGCTCATGGGAAGCCACACTGTCGTGGCGCTGGACTTAAAGAGGTGAGAAAGATGAAGATTGCGATAGGGTCGGACCATGCGGGATACAAGGTGAAGGAGAACCTCATCAAGGCGCTGTCCTCCGGGCACAGCGTCAAGGACTGCGGGGCGCCGGGCGAGGAGGAGCCCTCTGATTATCCCGACATCGCCGAGAAGGTGGGAAAGCTGGTCGCAGCAGGAAAGGCTGAGCGCGGCATACTCGTCTGCGGCACGGGCATCGGGATGTCCATTGCGGCAAACAAGGTGAAGGGAGTGAGGGCAGCAATCTGCCGCACCAGGGAGGATGCGCGCCTTTCAAGGGAGCACAACGACGCAAACGTCCTCTGCCTCGGGGCGCGCATAGTGAGCCCTGAACTGATAATTGAAATCGCGAAGGCCTGGCTCTCGGCGGATTTTTCCGGAGGAAAGCACGAGGCTAGGGTGGAAAAGATAAAGAAGCTGGAGGAGAAGGCGTGACGATAAAGCTGCAGCTGGCACTCGATTTTCGGAGCCTGCAGGACGCCATGAAGGTTGCGGACGCCTGCGAGCGGCACGTGGACATAATCGAGGCCGGGACGCCGCTCATAAAGTCCGAGGGCATGCAGGCGGTAAGGGTCTTAAAGGACAGGCACCCGCAGAAGATGGTGGTCGCCGACATGAAGACCATGGACACCGGCGCATTCGAGGCGCAGATTGCGTTCTCGGCAGGCGCCGACGTCACGACGGTGCTCGGGGCGGCGGACAGGCAGACCATCAAGGGGGCGTCTGACGCCGCAAGGAAGGCGGGCCGGATGCTCATGGTCGACACGATTGGAATCGACGACCTTTCGGTCCTGAAGGAAAAGCTCTCGGGCATCTACTTCGACTACCTGGCCGTGCACTGCGGCATAGACCAGCAGAAGGTAGGTATGTCGCCTTTCTCGATGCTCCAGCAGGCAATCGAGATTTTCCCCAAGGCCAAGATTGCGGTCGCGGGCGGGATAGACGCAAATCGGGCTGGCATGCTTTCCGCATACCCGGGCGTGGAGATTGCAATAGTCGGGGGCGCCATAACCGGCGCAAAGGACCCGGGCAAGGCCGCAGAGGAGATAAGGAGGCGGCTCTGAATGGAATACGTCAAGAAGACCGTCCTTGAGATAACCGACCACATAAGGGACGTCGCAGAGAAGCTGAGTGAAAAAGAGATGCAGAACGCAATAGACATGATAATAGATTCCAAGAGGGTGTTTCTCGACGGCGTGGGAAGGTCGGGCATGGTTGCGAAGGCCTTCGCCATGAGGCTCTCGCATCTGAAGTTCGAGGTGTTCGTGGTCGGGGAGACCATAACGCCCGCAGTGAGGGACGGCGACCTGTTCATCGTGATATCCGGTTCCGGGGAGACGACCTCTGTCGTCAACGCCTCGGCCAGCGCAAAGAAGGCGGGAGCCCTCATACTTTCCATAACGTCAGACCCGACGTCGACACTCGGGAAGATGAGCGATGCCGTCCTGAATGTCAAGGGAAGGACCAAGGAAGACTACAAGAGGAAGGACTACGTTACCGAGCAGATAAGCGGAAGGCACGAGCCACTCTCACCTCTCGGCACGCTCTTCGAGGACACCTGCATGATACTCCTCGACGGCGTCATCGTCTCCCTCATGAAGACGCTTCGCAAGACCGAAGAGGACCTGGCAAGGACCCACTCGAACGTGGAGTGATTGCTTCTGCAGAAGGCAAAAAACCTTAAATCTCCCGGCGGCAAGTTTCAATTGGTGTTGTTGAAATGCCAAAGAAGAAGTCCGTGAAGAAGCCGGCAGGAAAGGTAAGCAAGGCCAAGCCCGTGAAGAAGCTGGTAAGAAAGGCAAAGCCCGCGCCCGTCAAGAAGGCGCCGGCCGCAAAGAAGAAGGTCATAGGCACCATACGCCACTTCTTTCCACACATAAGCGTTGCCGTCGTCGACCTCACAGGCAGCATCAAGATGGGAGACACCATCCTCATCGAATGCTCGGCTGCCTCGTTTTCGCAGAAGGTCGACTCCATGCAGATAGAGCACCAAAGCATAACGGCTGCAGGCAAGGGCCAGTCTATAGGCCTCAAGGTGAAGGAAAAGGTCTGGGAAGGCAGCACGGTTTACCTGGTCTAGTCGGATAGCGCAGGAGATGGAGGATACCAGCTGGCTGGAATGGGACTACCCTAGCGGAGAGTTTCTGGAATGGAGTGACTACTTTTCCCAGATTAGCAGGCTCTCCCTCGTTACGCCGACTTTCTCCACGCGGTTCTTGGTGCAGTTGCGCTTGGAGAGGACGCGCACTTCCAGGGCTTTAAAGCCGGCTTTTTCTGCCATCTTGCTGAGTATCATGTCCGAATCGACGACGCCTTCGGGGAAGCAGCCGTTGCCCACGACCATGCCGACTTTTGCGCCATTCCTGCAGACGCGGTGCAATTCCTTGATTACTTCCCACATGTCCGAGAAGTAGGCTATGCTCTGGGCGTTGACGCAGGCGCGCTCGTCTATCTCCCGCAGTTTTCTTTCCGCATCGATGATGTCTGAGTCGTGGACTCCGACGTGGGAGCGCAGCGGGCGCAGGCCCGCGCGGGAGAAGAAGAGCTCCTCTTCTATTGCGTATATGCGCGAGTACTCAATCTTATTGAGGTACGGCGGGGATGTTATGACGGCGTCCACCGACCCGGCGGTGATGCCCGTCTTCCTCGCGTCCCCGAAGGAAACGCTGCAGCGGGACTTGCCGCGCTTGAGTCTTTTGAAGTCCTTCACCATGAACCTGACGTGCCTCGACAGGAGCTTCCGGAGAGGCGGAACCGGGTGCTTTCGTATCTTTATGACGGCGCCGTCCTTCCACGCGTAGCTGCATTTCATCGAAACGTTCATGAGGGCGAGGAGCAGGAAATCCCTTGCCACGTGGTCCTTCATGGGAAGAATCCTGTCGCGGAAGAAGAAGATGTCTTCCAGCGTGTACCTTGCAAACATCCTCTTCACGAGCGGGCTCACCGGCATGGAGAAAGGCTTCTGGAAGCGCTCCGAAAGGAGAAGAGATGATGCCTCCTTCAGGGCCAGGACGTCGTACTTTCTTGACTTCACGGTTGCGGCAAAGACCGCAGGCGAGTGGACGTCAAGCCCCATGGAGTCTATTCCCATCTCCTGGCATGCGATGATGGTGGTCCCGGTGCCGCAGAAGGGGTCCAGGACTACGTCGCCTTTTCCGAGGCCGAATTCGTCTATGAGCTTCATGACGAGGTCGCGCGCGTAGCCTTCCTTGTAGTAGAACCAGTTGTAGACCGGGAGGCCCTTGTTCGGGATGAAGGTGGCAAGCTCTCCCCACTCAGGCCTTTCTTTTACTATCATCGGAATCAGAGCCTAACAGCATGAACTTGGCTAGCATCGCCTCGAGCTGTATCTCGGGGGAAGATCCCTGGTTGAGCCTAAACTCGTACTCGCCCAGCATCTCGAGGAGCGTTAGCCTCTTCCTGTCGCTTATCTGTAGCTCGAAAATCCTCGCGTGGACGGCTTTCACGACGTCGTCGCCCGAAAGCCCCTGGCTTATGATCATGTCGTAGAGTTTCTTCCTTGCGCCCTTGAAGTCTCCCTTCAGTGCGAGGTCCACCATCTGCCCCGCGTCTTCCGGTTTCACCTGCGCCACTATCTCGTAGACGCCTTCCCTGTCTATCTTCTTCAGAGTCGAGCACGCCTGGAGTATGTTTGTCGCCTTGCGCAGGTCGCCTTCCGAGACCTCGTAAATGGCCGCAAGCGCGTCCTGCGGGACTTTGAGCTTCTCCTTTGCCGCGACCGCGGAAACGTACTTTTCGACGTCCTCCTTCACAAGCCTCCTGAAACGGAAGACCGAGCACCTCGATTGGATGGGCTCGATGATGCGTGAACTGTAGTTACAAGAGAGTATGAACCTGCACACGTCGGAGTACTTCTCCATGGTCCTCCTGAGCGCCTGCTGGGCCTCGGGCGTCAGGGAGTCGGACTCATCCAGGAATATTATCTTGAAGTCGCTTCCAATAGGCCTTGTCATCGCGAAGTTCTTTATCCTGCCGCGCACGACGTCTATCCCTCTCTGATCGCTCGCGTTGGTTTCTTGGAAGTTTTCCTTCCAGTGGGGGCCGAAGAGCTCCCGCGCAAGGCACAGGGCGGTCGTAGTCTTCCCTACGCCCGCGGGGCCGGCGAAGAGCATGTTGGGGACGCTGCCCTCCTTCACCCATGCCTTGAGCCTCTCGACGACGTGCGACTGGTTGACTATCTCGGCAAGCCTTTGGGGCCTGTACTTCTCGGTCCAAACCTGCAGCGCCGTGGTCATAAGAAGAAATGCAAAAGGTGATTTAAATTTGGCGGCTTTGGCAGGCTGCTCCCATAAAACATTTTTTATAAATGCGCGAACCATCCTAATCCTGATGAAACTGCCGAAATGGAACGTGCACAAGGTGTACGATGGCGGCGTCACATCGGCACCGGACAAAGAACTGCTGTACATGCTTCCGGATGACGATGAATCCAAGGGAGCCTCGTACAAGCAGATCAAAGTCCACCTGAACAGCAACGGTAGCGGCGGCATGGACATGAACCTCTACATAGACGAGGGATGCAAGGACATGGGAAGCCTGCAAAAGGGTGTGAAAGTGAAAGTCAGGGTTGAAAAGACTTTCTTTGGCTCCATTACCAACAAGGTCGATTACGTCTGGCCTGAGGGCGGCAGGAAGATCCGGGTAAGTGGTTACATCATCTGATTTCCCAAGCATAAAAGGCCCGGAAGGCCATTATAAATATGAAAAAATGCCTTCCGGCAGCCATTGTTTTCTTCATCGCAGCATCAGTCTTTGCGTGTGC
>JAZDJY010000056.1:0-4493 GCA_043803615.1 Candidatus Aenigmatarchaeota archaeon
CCCCGTGTCCATGCCCATCTTGCCGAAAAGCTCTATCGATGTGGCAAGGTAGTAGGCCACCCACTCGCCGGCATGGCCCTTCTTCACGAGCTCTCCTGCCGTCATGGCCACTTCCTTCTTCTGGTCCTTCTTCGTTACGACCGTAAGCTTTGCAGCCTTGACGCTTTCAAAGCGCGGGTGCTTTGCCTTGTTCTGCGGGTCGAGGAAGAACTGGGCCTCGGCTTGGGAGAATTCGCGGAGGCGCAGGAGCCCCTGCCTTGGGGAAATCTCGTTCCTAAATGACCTGCCGAACTGTATGACGCCCAGAGGAAGCTTCTTCCTTCCTATTTCAAAGAGCCTCCGAAAAGGCATGTACGTCGTCTGTGCAGTCTCGGGGCGAAGGCACCCGGTAATCTTGTTCTTTCCCGGGCCGATGCTCGTCATGAACATGAGGTTGTAGTGGTAGGGCTCGCCGAGGTTCCCCCCACACTTCTGGCACTTTATGCCTTCCTTCCTGATTATCTGCGCCGCCTTCTCAAGGCTCATACCCTCGGTTGCCACGCCGGTCTTCTGAGCTATCAGGTGGTCTGCCCTGAAAGGCTCGCCGCACTTTGCGCACTCGACGTTCATGTCGGCAAACGACTTGACATGCCCGCTCGCAATCCATGGCTGTTCCGGCGTGAGCGTCGGGGCCTCCATGAGCATGCAGCCTTCCGCGTTCACGTAGTGGTCGCGCAGGAGCTTTTCTATGCGTAGCTTCAGGAGCGAGCCCAGCGGCCCGTACGTGTAGAACCCGGCGCATCCTCCATATATCTCAAAAGACGGCCAGAAGAAGCCCCTCCTCTTGGCTATGTCGAGGATGTCGATTGCCGTCATAATTAAACATGCCTTGGCGTTTATTTATTGGTTGCCGGAGTCGAAGAGCTGTAGCTCGCTGATGTTGATGCTCACGTTTATCGCCTTGCCGACTTCGTCCAGCGAGTCGTACGCCGGCTCGCTGAGGTTCCTGATGGTCTGCGCGACGTCTTTTGGCAGCTCCTTGTACACGGTTTCCTTGTAGTCGCCGATCTTGTCCGTGAGCTGGCTGTTCGCGTAGGCCACGGCCGGTATGCTCAGCAGGAGGAACACGGCTATCACGGTGGGAAATATTATGAATTCAAGGTAGAACCAGTTCATCAGTTTGAGCTTCTTTCCCACGCTCAGGCTGAACGCTATTATGCCCATGGAGAAGACCAGCAGCAGCATGAGCGGGAGCGCAAATTTGTAGAGGGCTATCGAGAGCGTGTATGAAAGCAGCGCAAGGATTGCGATGGGGGCGAGGAACCACTTCTTCTCCCTTATGATGCTTCCCTTGAACTTGAACTTGTATATTATGTATATGCCGGAGTACGCAACGGAGAACGTGAGTATTATCCAGAACGGGAATTCCGAAAGGTTCCCGGTGAACGCAAACCATCCGGAAGAGAATTTCAGCGCCTCTATCGCCGTCATGTTGGCCGCTGTGGCCGGCATGATCTTCTTGAGCCTTATCCCCGGGACCGAATGCAGGAGATTCAGGATGAGCAGCGTGAGGACTATGAGGAAGAACCACACGTTGACGTAAAGCGACGCGCAGAGCCCAGCAGCTAGGAAGATAACGCCCGCGGCCTTGGCCTGCCTGACGCTCATCACGCCGGATGCGACAAGCTTCCAGTTCCTCTTGTCCTTGTCCCTGCGGTCGTCCTCGCAGTCGACGATGTCGTTATAGAAGTACACGGCCGAGTACGATGCGATGAAGCCGAAAAGGGCGAGCGAAAGGACGCCGGGGTCAAAAGAGCCCGTCGTCAGGAAGAACAGCACAAAGCCCAGGAAGAACTGTATGACGTTCTTCGGAAGGCTCACCGTCACGCTGTTATAAAGCAGGTTCTTGGCACTTATCATCTGGCATGCATCTCCCGGCAAGTCATCTGATTCATTATGGCTTCCTTTTCTTAAAGGGATTCCAGCCGCTCCGGCCGCGAATAAAAGTTAAAAGGATTCAAGTTATTTATAAAAGACTGGAAAAAGGAGGGAATTTCCATATACAGGCTTACGGAAGAGGGAAAGAAGTATCTTGAGCAGGGCCTTCCAGAGGAAAGGCTCATCGAGGCCGCAAAGAAGCCCATCCTCATAGCGCGGATAAGCAAGAAGCCGGGAGACTTCGCGATAGGCCTTTCCTGGGCCAAGAAGAAGGGCTGGATAAGGATAGAGCAGGGAAAGATAATCGTTATCAGGAAGCCCAGGGCTTTCGAGGAGCGCGAAGCCCTGATGAGGGTAAGCGAAGGAAAGCCCGTGAATGAAGGCGTGCTGTCGGTGCTCGTCGGGAGAAACCTCGTAATCAGGATAAGGAACGACCGCCTCAGCAGGGCCTCTTCGTTTGCGGGAAAGGAAGTCGCAACCCTCACCCCGGACCTCATAAAGACGGGCCTGTGGAAGGACGTGAGGATGAAGCCCTACAACGTCTCCGCAACCGGGGAAAAGATTTATCCGGGGAAGAGGCAGCCGTATCTTAGGTTCCTGCGCCAGGTGAGGAGGAAGCTCGTAGAGCTTGGATTCCGTGAGATGGCAGGCCCGACGATTGAGACGGAGTTCTGGAACTTCGACGCGCTCTTCCAGCCGCAGAACCACCCTTCCAGGGACTGGACCCAGACCTACACGCTGAAGCACCCAAAGCACGGCGACCTTCCAGAAAAGGAGATAGTGGATAGGGTCAGGGCCGCGCACGAGAGCGGGGGCAAGACGGGAAGCACAGGGTGGGGATACAAATGGGACCCGGAAAAGGCTGCGCAGCTCATGCCTAGGGCCCACGGGACCGCATGCTCGGCACGCAGGCTTGCCGCAGGCGTCGATGTCCCCGGGAAATACTTCGCCATAAAGAGATGCTTTAGGCCCGACGTCATAGACGCAACGCACGGCGTCGAGTTCAACCAGTGCGAGGGCATAATCGTCGGCGAGGAGATGACCTTTGCCGACATGCTGGGGATGCTAAAGCTCTTTGCGACCGAGATAGCGGGCGCAGAGGACGTCAGGTTCTACCCGGACTACTACCCCTTCACGGAGCCTTCCGTCCAGCTCTCGGCAAAGCACCCGGAGCTTGGATGGATAGAGTTTGCCGGGGCTGGCATGTTCAGGCCAGAGGTGACAGAGCCCCTCGGCGTCAAGCAGCCGGTGCTGGCCTGGGGCCTGGGGATAGACAGGCTTGCCATGTGCAGGCTCGGGATAAACGACATCAGGCAACTCTTCTCCCAGGACGTGGACTGGCTGCGCAGGCAGAAGGTGACGATATGAAGACGAAGATGACGTATCCTGGCGTCGGATGCGCCGTGATGCTCATAAGGGGCGGGAAAGTGCTGCTTGGCCACAGGCACGAAGACCCAAAAAAGGCGGACAGCATGCTCAACGGGGCGGGCACGTGGACGCTGCCGGGAGGAAAGATGGACTTTCAGGAAAGGCCAAAGGAATGCGCGCGCAGGGAGGCAAAGGAGGAAACGGGCATGGACGTCGGGCAGGTGGAGCTGATAAGCGTGAGCAACGACCGCGTAGAGCATGCGCATTTCGTCACCCTCGGCTTCAAGAGCACCGATTTTCGGGGTGAGCCCATGGTGATGGAGCCCGATGAGATAACGCAGTGGAAGTGGTTTTCCATTGGCAGCACTCCGGCCAAGATGTTCCCGCCTGCGCGGAAAATAATCGAGAATTACACGGGGAAAAATTTACTGCATGAGGATGATTGAATGCCGACGATTGAAGTCAACTATAGCGACCTGCTCGAGCTCATAGGGGCGCACGTGCCACTCGACGTTCTGAAGGACGAGGGCATCATGTACGCGAAAGGCGAGGTGGACGCAATAGACGGGGAGAAACTCAAGCTTGACATGAAGGACACCAACAGGCCCGACCTCTGGAGCGCCGAGGGCATCGCGCGGGAGCTTGCGGGAAGGTACGCCGGCAGGACCGGGCTTCCCCTGTACAAGACGAAGCCCTCAGGCATAGTCGTCAAGGTGGATAGGAAGCTTGCGAAGATCCGGCCGCTTACCGTCTGCGCCGTCGTGAGGAACCTGCGCATAACCAGTGATGTCCTCTTCCAGCTGATACAGCTGCAGGAGAAGGTCGCGATGAACTTCGGCAGGAACAGAAGAGAAGTCGCAATCGGCGTCTATGACCTGCACAAGATAAAGTCTCCCATAACCTTCACATCGGTTTCGCCCGACGGGATAAAGTTCGTCCCCCTGGAAGGGACGCAGGCGATGACGCCGGCAGAGATACTGAAGAAGCACCCGAAAGGCATTGAGCACGCAGGCCTCCTGAAAGGCTATAGCCAGTACCCCATTTTCATAGACGCCGCAGGAGAGGTGCTCTCCATGCCGCCGATAATAAACTCGGACCACACGGGCAAGGTCACGACCGCCACCCGTGACGTTTTCATAGAGTGCTCGGGCTTTGACTTCAGGTTCCTCCTGCCTGCGCTCAACGTCATGGCGGCGGCGCTTGCCGAC
>JAZDJY010000057.1:0-5125 GCA_043803615.1 Candidatus Aenigmatarchaeota archaeon
GGCTCCACCGAGAACTTGCACTCCCCAGAAGAGCAGGCGCCGCCTTCCAGGAGCACATTTGCCTCGCACCTGTCCGGGCACCCGCCGCAGTCAGAAGACACGCAGCCGGATACCAGGATGACGAATGCCGCCAGAACAATGGCCATTTTGCCGCTCATGCATTAACATTCAATTTTCGGGATTAAAAAGCCTGTGGCGCGTCACTTCTTGCGCTTCCCCTTCGCGCGGGCTTTAGGCTTTGCCTCGCCGTCCGCCTTCCCAGACTTCCTTTCGGCCATCACTATCGTGAGCGCAAGGCCTGCCCCAGCAAGGCACGCGACGCCCGCCGGGATGAATGCCCAGAGGAACGAGCCCGACGACTGCCTGACGAAGCCGCCAAGCATTGGCCCGGCAATCCCGGCGATGCCGTAGGCCGTGAAGATGAAAGGATAGTTGGACCCGACGTTTCTTACGCCGAAGAGCTTGGACGTTGCCACCGGGAAGAGTGCGAAGTTTCCGCCGAAGTTGAAGCCTATGGCCGATGCGTAGACGATGAGCATCAAGGTGCTGTTGGCCCCGCTGAAGAGCGTGAGCATGAGGATGCCCTGGACGGTGCACATGAGGAAGAGCGAGATGCCCGGGCCGATGCTGTCGGAGACCTTGCCCCACGCAATCCTTCCCAGGCCGTTGAGGATGGCATACCAGGCCATGGCCGTCCCGGCAGCAATCCCGGCCTCCGCCACGCCCATGCCTCCTGCCTGCAGTGCGTCTATCCCGAAGAGCTTTATGTTTCCTATGACCATGAGGCCTGCCATGCCGGAGAAGATGAAAATGATCCATATCACCCAGAAGGAGGACTTGCGCAGCATCTGCCTCCACTCGGCCTCGCAGCCGGTCTCCTGGCCTTTGCTGCCGGCCTTCTCTTCCTTGGCACCTTTGACCCTGTATCCTTCTGGCGGGTTCACCATCCATATCGAGCCAACGAGCACCATCGCGGCAAAGGCTATGCCGTACCAGAGGAAGACCGTCTGCACGCCGAAGTTCTCTATGAGCCTGAACCACTCATCGGCAACCTTTACCCATATCATCGCCCCGAAGCCAAAGCCAGCCACCGCGAGCCCCGATATGAGGCCCTTCTTGTCGGGGAACCACTTCATCCCGACAGAGATGGGCACGACGTAGGCAAGGCCTATCCCCGTTCCCCCGACCACTCCTATCAGGAGGAGCTGCATGGGGAAGTTGGTGCCGAAGAACGAGGCGAGCACGTAGCCCGAACCCAGAACGATGCCTCCGGCCATCGCCATTTTCCTTGGGCCGTACTTCTTCATCTGGATGCCGGCGAATATCATGACCACGGCAAACGTGAACAGGCCCGCGGAGAACACGGCCTGCGTCTCAGGGACCGAGAAGCCATATGGAGGCTCGGTGAGGGCCTTCGTGAATACGGACCAGGCGTAGATTGCGCCGAGGGCAAGCTGTATCAGCACCGCGCCTACGACTACGAGCCACCTGTTGAAGGCCTTTTCCTTTCCGTCCATGGTCCAGCACAGCCTCAGGTGTTGCCCCCACCGCCGAGGATGTTGTTTATCGAGTCCATGCTCCCCGGGAACATGTCCCTGAAGATGTCGACTATGGACGCAGCGGTGTAGAGGAAGAAGAAGACAAGGATGAGCAGGACGATGAGCAGGACTATCAGCTTCTTGTGGCCTTTCTTCTTTTGCTTGCCGTCGCCTGGGGCAGCGGCAGATGGCGGCGGGCTTCTCTCTGCAGGCGGCGCTTCCCCTGCGCTTGCCTGCGCCATCCCGGCGTCTATGTCCTCCTGCGGCCAGCCGCTCTCGAGCAGGGAGAGCCTTATGTCGTCCGGCCTCACACCTTTTGCAAGGTTCTCCCTTATGTAGTCAAGGAGCTTCTGGTCTGCCATAAGAATCACTTCGCGCGTTTCTCGTCGGCTGCTATCATGTCAAGGACCGCCTTGGAGTCGGCGTAGTACTCGGATATCAGCTTTCCCACCTCGTTCATGTCGTTTATCCCGCTCTTCGTCATCCATTCGAGCACTTTCCTCTTCTCCTCCAGGTTCTTGTCAAGCTCGGAGTCGTCCATGCCCGTGAAGAGCTTTATGTCGTTCATGACGCGGTGGGACTTTCCCCACTGCATAATCTTATCCTTGCTTGGTACCCACCTGAACACGGCGTTGAGCTCTATCCTCGTTTCCTCCATGCCGCCGGAAGAGATGAGCTCGCTTATCTCAAGGAGCCTTCGCACGTTCCTCCTTCGGTCCCTGTGCATGACGGCTATGAGCTGCAGCGACGTGAGCATCGTCTGCGGTATGTTTATCGGCGGGTTTACAAGCCTTCTGAAGGTTTCCTCGGCGGTGTTGGCGTGCATAGTGGAATAGACAGAGTGGCCCGTGTGTATGGCCTCGAAGAGCACTTCCGCTTCCCTGCCTCTCCTTATCTCGCCGACCATTATCCTGTCGGGCCTCATACGAAGGGAGTTGACCATGAGGTCGAGCATGCTCACCTCTCCCCTCCCCTCGGGGTTCGGGGGCCTCGTAGTGAGCGGCACCCAGTGCATGAAGGTTGGAAGTTGGAGCTCCCTGGTTTCTTCTATCGATATGACCCTCTGGTTAGGAGGGATGAACGTGGTGAGCACGTTGAGGAGGCTGGTCTTGCCGCTTGCCGTCCCGCCGGCGATGACCACGTTGAGCTCGTACTGTATGGCAAGCCAGAGGAACGCTGCGGCCTCGCTTGTTATGGTCCCCTCCCGTATGAAATCGGTTATCGCCCAGGGCCTCCTGGCAAACTTCCTTATCGTGAGCGTGTTGCCGTTGGACGATATGGGGAAAAGCGTGGCGTTGGCCCTGTCGCCCGAGGTCATGTAGGCGTCCATGAGCGGCGCGAGGTTCGTTATCTGCGTCCCAACTCTCCTTCCTATGAGGGCAGCGTAGTTGTAGGTGGACGTCTCCGAGGGCAGGTAAAGGTTGGTCTTGAGCCACCCGAGCTTTATGTGGTAGGTCCAGACGGGCTCCTTTGCCGAATTTATCACGACCTCCTCGATGTTGTCGTCCTGCAGGAGCATCTCGATGTTTCCCAGGCCCAGGGAGTTATGCATCAAAATGCCCGCAAGCGTCCTCTGGGTCTTGAGGGAGAGCTGGGGCATCTTATTCCTTATGAGGTTAAAAGCCTCCCGCAGGAACTTCTCCTGCAGGTTCTTCATCTCGTCGGGGTTTATGACCTCGCCGAACGGTATGATGGTCTGCTCTATCATCTTCTCCCTGACGCTGTCGAGCACGGCGTTCGTCGCAGGCTCAATCTCGGGCCACTCTAGGTTGTAGACGGGCACGTATTCCGGGGGCTGCCAGCATATCTTGACCTTCGCCGGGACGCCATCGTACTCGAACTCGTACTCGCTTATCACCTTCTTTTCGGTGCTCCTCGCCGAGGCTATCGGCTTTACTAGCGTCTTTGGCTTGTCCTGCTGCGCCTTTTCTCCGGCGCCTCCGGCTGCCTGTTCTTCCTTCCTTGCCGCAGGCGTCTTCGCAGGCTTTCCCTTCTCAGTCTTTTTTGACATTCTTCACCTTCTTCATCACGACAATGCTCGGCTCCCCTATTGGGGGATAGTGCAACCGGGCCAGCTTGTATTCCTCCAGTATCCTTCCCCACTCCTCTATCTTTTCCGGTTCCACCTTGAATCTTTTGGCGAGGTCCTTTATCTTCACCGACCCCTCCGTCTTGACCACCGAAAGCAGCGTGTCTATGCTCGTCTCGAGCTTCGGCTCGTCTGTCTGCAGGTCCATCTTCTTCATGAGCGGGTGCTCGGTCATGTATTCGGACACGACCGACACGACGTCCGCCCGCGTTATTATCCCGACGAGCTTTCCGTCGTCTACCACGGGAAGCCTGTTTATATCTTTCTCGTCCAGGAGCTTTATTACGCTTCCGAGGCCATCCGTCGACTTGACCGTTATCAGCTGTTTCGTCATGAAGTTCTTGGCTTTGAGGCAGGCCTTGTCCTTCATGGCCTTGTCCTCGTGCTCTATCAGCGATATGAGGTCCTTGCTTGAGACGAATTTCATGATGTCGGATTCGCTGACCATGCCAACGGGCTTCTTTCCCACGACCACGGGGGCGCCGCTTATCTTCTTCTCGGCGAAAAGCTCGACGATGTCGTAGAACGTGTCCTCAGGGTTCAGGGTCACGACATCCTTTACCATGATATCCTTGACTTTCATGAGCAACAATCTATATTTGTCCGGACGGCCATTTAAATTAGGCCCTTTGGGCGCTTTTTTATCTGCCGGTGCGTTACGAATTTAATAGCGCGCCACCCTAACTAATCTCATGATAATAGGCTTCACCGGGAAGAGAGGGTGCGGCAAGGACACGGCCGCGGAGAGGCTCGTTTCAAGCCACGGATTCTTCGCCCTCGATTTCACGAGGGACGTCCTTTCCCCGATCCTCCGGGAGAGGAAGATGGCGATAACCCGCGAAAACCTCATAGAACTTGCCATGGAAGGCCGCAGGAAGTCTGGAAGCGGCGTGTGGGCGGAGAAGCTCTGCTCGGTCATACACGGCATGAAGCGCGCCGATTTCACCATCTCCGGCGTGAGGTTCCCGGAGGAGGCGGCAGTATTCAGGAAGCAGTTCGGAAAGGACTTTTCGCTCGTCTCGATAGCGTGCGGCGACAGCCTCCGCTACGAGAGGTGCGTGAAGAGGGGGACCAAGGGCGAGGGCGGGCTGACGTTTCAGGAGTTCATGAAGATAGAGGACAGGCCCACCGAAAGGGCCGTTGTCGACACCATGAGCCTGAGCGACTACGCGCTCGACAACGGCGGGACCCGCGCCGAGTTCTTCGCAAGGATTGACGACCTAATCACATTAATAAAACAGCCCTTTTCTGCGCGCGCATGAAAAAGCGCTGGCGGAAAACCTATTTTATAGGGAGGATATAGCATAAAAAGCATTGACGCCATACAAAAAGCATAATGCCTCGGTGGCTCAACGGTAGAGCGGCGGTCCTGTAACCCCTTTTCCGTCCGAACAGGCAAAAAGCGTTAACGGAAAAAACGAACCGGAAAGCGCCAGTGGAAAAACGGAAGGGAACGGAAAATCGGGAAAGGGGACAGGAAAACCGCAGGTTGAGGGTT
>JAZDJY010000058.1:0-2993 GCA_043803615.1 Candidatus Aenigmatarchaeota archaeon
GGTGTGGACCTCCTTTCCAAAGTCCTCCCGCCCGAGCCTTGCCTCGAAGGGACCGCTTGCGCACACGCCGTCCAGGTACCTCCTTATGAGCGGAAAGGTGCTTCGCATCGAGAACGCCTTGAGGGCGAGGAGCACCTTGCAGCCCGTCCTTTCCTTGACTTCCCGAAGTATCCTGAGGTTTTTCTCGAGAAGCGCCTCGTCCACTATGTAGCACGGAGTCTTCACTCCGGCAAGTACCCGCTGAAATCTTCCTGTTTCCATGGCAATCCGTACTTGTTTAACATCTGCATGAACTCGTCGGGGTCCAGCTGCTCTACGTTGTGGACGCCCGCGCCCTTCCACACACCCTTGAGGACCATCATGGCGCCTATCATGGCCGGAACGCCTGTAGTGTAGGAGATGGCCTGGGCCCCGGTCTCCTTGTAGGCCTCCGCGTGGTCGCACACGTTGTAGATGTATATGGCCTTTTCCTTCCCGTCCTTCTTTCCCCCGATGACGCAGCCTATCACGGTCTTCCCTGTGTAGTTCTTCCCAAGGGAACTGGGCTCCGGGAGCACGGCTTTTAGGAACTTCAGCGGCACGATGTCCATGCCTTCGTATTTCACGGGCTTTATGCCGGTCATCCCCACGTTCTGGAGGACCTTGAGGTGGGTTATGTAGTTCTGCGAAAACGTCATCCAGAACCTTATCCTTTCCAGGCCCTTGATGTTTTTGACAAGCGACTCCTCCTCTTCATGGTAAAGCAGGTAGCTTTCCTTTGGCCCGGCCACGGGATAGTCGAAGCTGAAGTGCACGGCCCCGTCGTCGATTATCGCCGGGGTCTGCATCCACTTGCCCTTCTTCCAGTGCCTCACCACCTGCGTCACTTCCCTTATGTTTATCTCCGGGTTGAAGTTCGTGGCGAAGGGATGGCCGTGGCTTCCCGCGTTGCAGTCCAGGATGTCTATCTGCCTTATCTCGTCGAATGCGTGCTTCTGCGCGTAGGCGCAGTAGATGTTGGAAACACCCGGGTCGAATCCGCAGCCCAGGATTGCGACGAGCCCTTTCCTTTTGAACTTCTCCTGGTAGGCCCACTGCCACCTGTACTCGAACTTGGCCTCTTCCGGGGGCTCGTAGTTTGCCGTGTCCAGGTAGTTTACCCCGGCCTCGAGGCAGGCGTCCATTATGTGCAGGTCCTGGTAGGGGAGCGCCGCGTTTATGACGATGCCGGGCCTGAATTTCTTTATGAGCTTTACGAGCTCCCGGAAGTTGTCGGCGTCCACCACCCCGATTCCTATGTCCCTCTTGCAGTCCTGCTTTATGCGCCTCTTTATCTCCTCGCACTTCGGAAGAGTCCTGCTCACAAGTAGAATATCGGTGAAGACCTGCGGCACCTGTGCGCACTTGTGGGCTATCACGCCGCCCACCCCGCCAGCACCGATTATCATCACACGGCCCATTCAATGACCTCGTTTTTGTTTCCACGGCCATCCTGCGCCTCCACAGGGTGCGCGCGGTTTAACATAACTTTTAACACGCGCGCATATAAAATAAATTCTCCCGGACCCGGCGCAGGTGTAATATAAAAAGAGGAGAAATAACGGACTTATATGGGTTCGGTCAAAAGCCTCATAGTGGAAAGGAAGCCTACAGGGACGCAGTTCGGCTCAGGCTTCTTTGAGTTCCGGGACGACTACTCAGTGTTCGACTACGGCTCCATGCCCGACAAGATACCGGGCAAGGGCGAGGCCCTCTGCAGGATGTCATCTTACAATTTCTCGGAGCTTGCAAAGCTGGGCATCAAGTCCCACTTCACGCAGTTCGTCAGGCCGAACAGGATGGGGGTAAAGCTCGTCCGCGTCCTGCATCCCGGAAAGGATGAGATAACCACGGAGACCGAGAATTATCTGATACCACTCGAGGTCATCTTCCGAAACTCGCTTCCTGCCGGCTCCTCGGTGTTCAAGGCACTCGAGACCGGCGAGAAGACCCTCAGGGACTTCGGGCTTTCCCATATGCCAAAGCCCGGCGAGAAACTGAAGAGTCCAATGATAGACATAACGACCAAGCTTGAGACGTGCGACCGCAGGGTCAGCTGGGAAGAGGCGAAGGCGTTCTCGGCGCTGACGGAGGAAGAGGTGAAGAAGGTGAAGGAAATCGCGCTCAAGGTGAATGATTTCATAACGGCGAGGGCGGCAAAGGTGGGCCTTGAGCACGCGGATGGGAAGGTCGAGCTTGCCTTCGGCCCGGGAAGGGAGATGATACTCGTCGACGTCTGCGGGACGCCCGACGAGAACAGGTTCCTGCTCAAGGGCTTTCACATCAGCAAGCAGGTGCTGCGCGATTACTACAAGAAGACGCCATGGTACGCGAAGGTCGAGCAGGCGAAGAAGACGCTCCCGAAGGGGCAGTGGCCCGTTCCGGAGAGGCTGCCGCCCGGGCTCGTCGCCGCGACCTCGGACATGTACAAGGCCGTCTGCGAGAAGTGGACCGGGGAGAAGGTGTGGGGCGCGTCCCTTGAGGATTCGGTTGAGAAGGTCAGGAGGTTCCTATGATGGACGCATTCGACAGCATCTCCCCCCTCGACTACCGCTACTACGGCAGGGACAAGGACATCTTTTCGAAGCTCTCCCCGTTCCTTTCGGAGAACGCAAGGATAAGATACCAGCTGAAGACCGAGCTTGCGCTCGTAAGAGTGCTGGCAAGGCGCGGCATCTGCCCGCAGTCCGTCGTAAAGGATGTCGAGTCCGCGATAGGAAGGGTCACGGCACAGGAGGTCTACGAAAGGGAGGACAGGATCAGGCACGACGTCCGGGCGCTGGCCAACGCCATAAGGGACAAGGTCCCGGACGGCTCAAAGCCCTTCGTCCACTTCACGGCCGACGCGCTCGTCCCGGCGCTCCTGAAGCTCGAGAAGACCATCATAGCGATAGCGAGGAGGGAGAAGGAGACCCTGCAGATAGGCAGGACCCACGGCCAGCACGCTGAGCCCATAACATTTGGCTTTGCGATGG
>JAZDJY010000059.1:0-5272 GCA_043803615.1 Candidatus Aenigmatarchaeota archaeon
AATGAGGGAAATTCCGCAGCATTCCGCCCGCTTTTTTAAGCTCTCCGTTTATCCATAAATCATGAAGGCAAAGCTACCCATCCTTGCCATGATGGCCGTGGTTACAGTCCTTTTTGTCTCCGGCTGCACATTATTGGAGCCACCTGAATCGCCACCGGATGTACTATTGAACGCGTCACAATTCTGTGGAATGGAAAATGTTGACGCCGCCTACGAATGCCCCGGATACGTCAAGGTCGTAAGCAGCCTGCTTGGCGGAGGTGCCACTTATTACAGTCATGGACAGCCAATAAGCTGTCCCGTCGTAGGCCCGGATTCGCAGACGGCGCAGTGCAAGAGTCTCTCTGAACTCGAATGCACGGACGCCTGCTCTTCGGAGCCCGGGCCCATAGGCGGGCAGAGGGACGAGCACGGCTGCCTCGGGCCCGCGGGATACTCCTGGGACGAAAGCGTTGGGGCATGCATAAGGCCTTGGGAACTCAACGAGAGCCAGAAAGAGGCCGCGGGCATCGCGGTCGATTTCCTCGGGTGGGAATACGCGACGACCATAACAGACGTTGAGACCTTCTACATTGTAACGACTGTAGGAACCATACCCTGCCCCGGATGCTTCAGCGTGACCGTGGAAAAAGGCGAGGCGAGGGACAGGTATATTATATGGCTTTCCAATTGGACGGTATCTCTCAGCGGGTTGACATACCACCAGTGCACAGACGCGGAGAAGGCGCAGGTAGCATGCACCATGGAGTACCTGCCCGTCTGCGGCTACACTTCCGACGGCTCATCTCAGACCTACGGCAACAAGTGCGGGGCGTGCGCGGCAGGCGTCGATTACTGGGAAAGCGGCGAGTGCTGAGCCCGGCGTCTCCTGAAGACCCCCGGCTTTGCGGGAAACCGAATTCAAGCCTTGCTTCCTGCACAAAACCCGCCATTCCGAAGCTTTATAAATATAGTTATTAACCATCATTGAGTGGTAAATATGACGTTTGAGATGCGAAAGCTGATGGAATTCATCGGGAAGACGGAAAACGCCAAGACGTACCTGCACAACACCAAGACCAGGGAGGCTGCCGACAACATAATCAATGAAGGTTTCCAGTTCCCGGAATCGCTGAATGGGACGACGGACATGATGATAAACACGGAAGACTCCGTGGAGATGAACTGGTGGTACTTTCAAAGAAAAGATTATGGGATTTACACCGTAGCCGTCCAGATAGCAAAGCCCGTGCTCAGGAAGTACGCATCGGGACAGTACGGGTCGGGCCATCTCCTCCCGGAGAATCTGCTGTCGGCAAAAGACCGCTTCTTCGACGACAACCAGGAGAAATGGATTTTTACACTTTCGCCGCAGTACGTGAAAGGCTACTTCAATAGGGACACAAACGAGGGGTGCGAAAACCCCAGGTTCAACCCCTACCACGACAACGAAGGGCTTGCGATGCTCAACGCCGAAAGGTTCAAGAACTACAGATGAGGACGCAGGCATGGGCAACAGGGCATCAAGATATAAAAGCCCAAGGCGCGTATCTTATTCTATATTCCGCGGTTACGGCTGGCTTTTATGTCATGGAGAATCGATAGGAAGAGGTGCCTGAGGTGCGGGGCGTGCGTCTCGGTGTGCCCGGAACTGGCACTCGACCTGCAGGAGGACGGCCTGCGAAACGACCAGAAGAAGTGCACCTCATGCGGCATATGCATGAGGGTCTGTCCGTCGCGCGCCATAGAAGCGGGGAAGAAGTGAAAGGTGATGCTCTTTTATGTTAATCAAGGATTCCTACGACGTGGTCATCGCCGGTGCCGGGCCCGGAGGCTCGAGCGCCGCAAAGAACCTGGCCGAGCTTGGCCACTCGGTGCTGCTCCTGGAGAAGAGGCAGGAGATAGGCGCCCCGAAGAGGTGCGGCGAGGGCCTGACCATGAACACGGTGGCGATATTGGGTAAGATACCGGCAAACTGCATCACCCAGAAGATAGACGGCGCGACGCTCTACGCGCCCAACGGCAACGGCGTTTCCGTGGAGCTCGGAGCCGAGGGCGGCTACGTGGTCGAGAGGAAGGTGTTCGACAAGTGGCTCGCCTGCAGGGCTGCGAGGGCCGGGGCGACGATTGTGGCCCACGCAGAGGTGACGGGCGTCATCATGGAGAAGGGCTTCGTGACGGGCGTAAGAGCGCTCATCGGCGGCGAAAAAGAGATGAAGATAGCCTGCAAGGTGCTGGTTGCGGCAGACGGCGTCGAGTCGACGGTCGCAAGGAAGGCTGGCCTTGACACGGCAAACAAGCTCGTCAACGTGGATTCAGGCTACCAGTACGAGATGGCAAACATCAAGCTTGAGAACGACAGGCGGATAATACTCTACTTTGGGACCGACATCGCCCCGAGGGGCTACCTGTGGATATTCCCAAAGGGCCCCGACGTCGCAAACGTGGGCATAGGGACCGCGATGTCCGAAAGACCGGCGAAATGGTATCTGGACAAGTTCATAGACGGCCACCCGGAGATATTCGGAAGCGGCAGCATCATAGAGGCCAACAGCGGCGGCATCCCTGTCGGCGGGTTCCTGCAGAACATGGTCGGCAATGGGCTCGTGGTCGTAGGCGACGCCGCCCATCAGGTCAATCCCATACACGGCGGCGGCATGAAGGAGGCCACCATGGCAGGGGAGATGGCGGCGCGCGTCATCTCAAAAGGCATAAAGAAGGGCGACGTTTCGCAAAAGGTGCTCTCCGAATACAACAGGATATGGTGGAAGGAAAGGGGAGAGAAGCTAAAGAAGGTCGAGAAGATTCGGCACGTCGTCGAGAAGCTCTCAGACGACGACTTCAACATGGTCTCAAACTCCCTCACAAGCGAGGTCGCAATCGGCCTCACGAGGGGCAGCAAGACGCTCTCGCTTGCAAAGATCCTCATGAAGAACCCAAAGCTCATAAAGCTTGCCCGGCACCTGATATAGGAATAAAAAGCGCGTTTTTCAAGAAGGGCGTATGATAAATCCGGTGTTCCTTCTCAGCGGCGCCGGGATGATGCTCCTTGGCATCCTGCCGGTGCTCTGGTGGAGGTACAGGACGCTCGTTGCCTGGAAGGACTTCCGCCTCGGTGCATACCTCTGGCTTGCCGCCATCGGCGCCAAGGTCCTGATGGACCTTTCGCTGACGCCTTCTTTGGTTTCGTGGGTAGGTGGTGCCTACACCGCGGCAGGTATTGCGCTGGTGACCGGGGCATACCTGGGCCTGCGCACGGGCCTCCTCGAGTCCGGGCTCACGTACCTTGCGGGGCTGAAGAGCAGGATTGGGAAGTTCGACTTCCAGCAGGCCGCGGCGCTTGGCATAGCATTTGGGGCCGCCGAGGCGTTCATGCTGGGCCTTTCGTCTTTCATAAGCGTCGCCGTGGTGCTCGCGTTCCCGCAGGTGGTCGACCTGATGCCCGCCGCGCAGAGGGCCGCGATGCTCTCGCAGCTCTCGCTTCCGTCCATTGCGGCGGCCGCGCCCGTCATCGAGAGGGCGGCCGTCCTTGCGGTCCACGCCTTCTGCACGATCCTGGTCGTGTACTCCGTGAAGAGCGGCCGCGCGGCCTATTTTGCGGCGTCTTTTGCGCTCAGGGCGATGCTGGACGGCACCCTGCCGCTGCTTTCACTAACGCTAGACCTTTCGACGGTCCCGGGCATGTACTGGGCCGAGGCATTCGTTGCCGCCCTCGGGGTGGCAAGCCTCGCAGGCATCGTGTGGATGAAGAAAAGGTACAAGGAGAAAAGGAAGCTAAGGAACGAAAAGAAGAGGCTCGTCCTCTTCACGGTTGCGCTCACGGTGGCAGTGGTCGCCGGGGCATTCGTCCTCTCCCAGCCGTCCGCCGCGTCTCCCCTCGAAAGGAGGACCGTCAACTTCGACAGCTTCCACGGAAGCTATACGCTTGAAATCAACGGCACGGACATCGGGCGCGCGGATTTCGAGTACACAGGCATGACCGAATACGAAGGCTTCAGCGCATTCGCCGTGAGGGAGAGCGCAAACCTCTCCGGCAGCGGCTACGGCATATACGCCGGGGGGACGCTCTACGTCACCCCAGATGCCCGCCCGCTCTTCTACAACATGACCATCAGGAAGGACGGTAGCGCAATGAACGTGCTGTGCTGGTTCAAAAAAGGCCAGGTCATCCAGGCCGCAAGCGAGGGCAACGCGTCAAGGAGCGCCCGGGTAAGGCTGGACGGCGGCGCCTTCATCATGGCAAACAACATGATATCCCACTGGGCCCTCCTCTTCAGGTCGGCGAGGCTTGAACCGAAGAACACGTACATAGTCCGCCTTTATAGCCCAAACGCCGAGGCGCAGGTGACGCGGACCCTGGAAGTCACGGGCGTCGAGACGATAAAGGTGGGCGGCAGGCCTTACGAGACGTACGTCTTCTCGGAGGATTCTGGAAGCGTCTATCACGTGACGCCGGAGGGCGTCCTCCTCATGATGGAAAGCGGGGCGTTTCGGGCGACCCTCTCCGACGGACTACCTGAAGAAGGCGGCATGTTCAGGTAGGCATGGGTAAAAGGCGGTCCGGCGTCCATTAAAGCATCCGCGGAATGTCCTAGAAGAACGCAGCTATGGCCCTCAAAAGGAGGACCGCTGCCCCTGCTGCAAGGGGCATCGTGATGTTGTCCTCTATGCGCCTGCCGCGGACGGTGTCGACTGCCTCGATTGCCATGCCCGCAAAGGAGGCAAGCAGGGCCTCGTGGACCGGCAGGAAGAGCGCGGCGCCGGCAAAGGAAGCCACGAATCCCGCGGCGCTTGCCTCAAGCGGCCTCTTCATGCCCCACGACTTGCGAAGCCGCAGGGCTATCAGGGGAGAGATGGAGTCGCCCATCGCAAGGACCATCACCGAGGCCGCGGCGACGTCCCGCGGGAAGATGGCAACCGAGATGAGCATGCCGAAGAAAAAGAAGAATGCGCCCTTTCCGGGGAATGTGGTCATGGCGTCGTCCCTCTCCATGCGGCTGAGGAACCACTCGACGATTGGCACCCTCCTCTTCCGTCTAGCGGCGGACGCTGCGAACCCAACGAGCGTTATCGCGACGAGGTGCCAGACGTTCACAACCCCGAAGCTGATGAGAAAGGCTAAGACTGCCCCTGCGGCGAGGTGGAAGAGCTTCCTTGCGGTTTCCCTGTTCACGTCCATCATCTTAGATGGGACGCCGGCAATAAATGCGTTTTTCCTGGTCTTTGGGAATTTAAGACACCTCAGGGAAGAATAAATATGGCAAGGATCCCAAGAGTGCAAACCGGAGTGGAC
>JAZDJY010000060.1:0-2059 GCA_043803615.1 Candidatus Aenigmatarchaeota archaeon
CCGTGCGCGTCGAGTACCCGGACGGCGCAAGGGAGACTCCGGACATGAAGCCGAGGACGGCGGTCCTGGACGTTTCTTACGCAAAGGCCATAACAGGCCTGAGCGCGTCAGGCAAGGAACTGTGCGGGCTCCTTGAAAAGGCAAGGTACGATGCAAGGCTTAATGGGAAGAAGATAGAGGTGATGTATCCGGCCTACAGGCAGGACATAATGCACCAGCGCGACATCATAGAGGACATACTCATATCATGCGGCTACAACGCCGTCAAGCCCAGGGTCCCGAAGCTTCCCACCATGGGCTCCGAAGAGCAGATAGAGCACTTCTGCGACGACCTGGCTGGAGTCATGGCAGGCATGGGGTTCCAGGAGGTGCTGTCCTACATGCTCACAAGCAAGGAAAATCTTTTCAAAAAGATGAACATCGGGGAGGCAAATGTGGTCGAGATAGAGAACTTCGTTTCCTCGAACTGGTGCGTCTTTAGGAACTGGCTCCTTCCATCAAACCTCGAGTTCCTCTCGTGCAACCTCCACAGGGAGTATCCCCAGGCCATATTCGAGATAGGAGACGTCGTCGTCCCGGACGCAAAGGCCGAGACGAGGGCGAGGGAGGAAAAGAGGCTCTCGGCCTCCTTCTGCGCCGTCAGGGCCGGCTACGAGCGCATGGCAAGCGTCCTCGACGCCCTCCTTTCCACGATAGGCGTAAAATACGAGCTGCGGGCGGCTTCATACGGGGCCTTCATCGAAGGCAGGACCGCAGAGGTCGTGTGCGGCGGGCAAGTCGTCGGGATGATAGGGGAAATCCACCCGCGCGTCCTCAACTGCTGGGGCATGGAGAATCCGGTCGCGTCCTTTGAGCTGGACGCAGGGAAGCTGAAATCGCTTGCCGGGCACCGCGGCCTTACTTGAACAAGAAAGATTACTTGAGCCAGTTAAACATCCTGTAGGCGACGCCGCTCTTCGGCTTGTAGTCCTCGCCTATGAGCCTTGCGGCTATCGACATTATGTGCTGCGACGCAGGTGACATGGGGCTGTGGGTGACGACCGGCTGCTTCCTCGAAAGCGCCCTTGAGACCGCCGCGTCCTCCGGCACCTTGCCAAGGATTGGCACTTCAAGGAAATCCGCGACTGCCGGAAGGCTGAACTCATGCTTCTTTCCCCTGACCCTGTTGACTATGACCCCGAGGTTGTGCGTCCCGTACTTGTGCGCAAGGTTTCCAAGCTTCAGCGCGTCCGTGAGCGCCGGAAGCTCGGGATTGGTGACCATTATGAGCTCGTCTGCCGCTTCAAGCGCCGAAAGCGCCTCCTTCCCAAGGCCCGCCGCGGAATCTATCAGCACGAAGTCGCAGCTTCCCACGAGCTTGTAGAACACGTCCACGAGCTCCCTTGAGTCCGCAAGCCTGAGCTTCTTTAAGGATATGTCCGCCGGCAGCACCGTGAACCCTGAGGGATGATAGTAGAGAGCGTCGTTGAGCCTCGCCTTGCCGTTCAGGACGTCCTGGAGCGTCACCGGATAAAGAGGTATGCCGAGGTGGATGCCGAGGTTTGCGGTCGTCAGGTTGCCGTCGACTGCGATGACGGACTTCCCAAGACTTGCGAGCGCGGCTGCGAGGTTTGAGACGAGAGTCGTCTTGCCTACCCCACCCTTGCCGCTCGCGACTGCGATTATCCTCGTCATAATGACCAATTACTTGCCCGGAGGCTTTTTCAGGTTTTCCTTTTTCACAAGCCCTGTGTAATCCTTTGGTCCGCACTTTTTTAAATCTATGGACGAAAAGGGCCGGACCGGCCTGTCATTCCAGCGGACCCGATGGGATTTGAACCCACGACCTTCAGCTTAGGAGGCTGCCGCTCTGTCCAAACTGAGCTACGGGCCCTTGTTTTGTTGATGCTTTGCTATACAGTAAGATAACTTAGGGGCTATTAAAATTTAAAAATGGCGAAGAGCGAGGCGATGGCCTCGTAAAACTGGGAGAAGATGTTTTTCTGGCTGCTGCTGCGCGCCGCCGGAGCCATGCCCGTCACCGGTGCACCGCCTTTTGTCGCGTTCCCCGCGGAGGTCC
>JAZDJY010000061.1:0-2286 GCA_043803615.1 Candidatus Aenigmatarchaeota archaeon
AGGTCCTCCCCTGTATATCTATCCCTAACATGGCATATCCTTTGATGGAAAGCTTAAAAAAGGCACCATGCGCGGCCTGAAGGCCTCTTTTTGCCTTCACAAAAGAAGCGTCCTTTCAATTCCACTTGTCCTTTGGGTTCCTGGGGATGACTATCCAGCATATGATGTAGAGCACGATGCCAAAGCCCCACGCAAGGGACGCGGCTATCCAGAGGAGCCTCACGACGACGGGGTCTATGCCCAGGTGCTCGGCTATCCCGCCGCACACGCCGCCAAGGATCCTCTCCTTCCCAGACCTGTAAAGCCTGCCTGGCACCGGGTGCCTGGCCACGTGTCTCTCGCGGGGCATATCCTTTGGATAACCCATGCACTTTACCTTTCCCAGGGCAAAGCCGACCACCGTTATGAGATAGCCCAGGAACGCGAAGAGGCAGAAGAACAGCCAGAGGTTCTGCGAAAGGAACGTGGAAAGAGAGGAAAGGACTTCGACGCCGAGGGGGATGTTTGCTATCCTCACCGCGCTTGCGGCAATCCAGAGCGCCACCGTAATGCCTGCGGCCGATATGAGCGGCGAGACGAGCCTGTAGTGTTCGCCCATCCTGCGGGAGAGGTAGGAGGAGTAGGAGAAGAACAGGAATATGAGGAAGAACCACGCTACGTGGGCGAGGAGGAAGTAGTGGACGTTGTACAGCAGGCCGCTACCGACCGGCACGTTGATGAGGGCAAGGACCCACATGAGCACCGCGAGCGCTACGAGACCGACGACGCTTGAAAGGAGAGGGCCCACGACGCCGAACGTGTCGCGCATGAAGGTGCCTGCGTGCCTGCCTTTCTCTTCAATGCGCTGCCCGAACTTCTCCCCGAGGCGCCCTATCTCCTCGGAGAAGTCCTCAATGCCTCGCTCGAGCTGGCCACCCTTTGCCGCCTTCTTCTGCGGCGCAGCCTTCACTTCCTTCCTGCGCGCAGGCGGCCGCGCTCGCGCTTTTCCCTTTTTCGCCATGTTAAGGAATTGGGAAAACTTTCTTAAATAAGGAAGTCCCATTTACTTTCATGCTCAGCATTTCCGCCTTCATGTTCGGCCTGACCCAGATAGCGTCCTACATCCCCGCGCCCTTCTCGGAGTACTTCATCTTCGCAGTAATCCTTGGAGTCGCCTTCCTCGCCGCAAGGATTGCGGGAAGGCTGATGGTCATATTCGAGCATCGGATTGCCAAGAGGAGCAAGACCAACCTCGACGACATCATGCTCGAGCACGTCAAGGGACCCATCCAGGTCGGGATAATGCTTGCGGGCCTGTACCTTTCCCACGAGCACTTCCCGCTGCTTGCGCCCCTCACGGAGCAGGTCAACATCGCCTACTCGATACTGATACCATTCTACGTAGCCTACTTCATCTCAAGGGTCGTCGGCGGGCTCATCGACTGGTACGGCGTCGACGTGGCAAGCAAGACCGAGAGCAAGCTCGATGACCAGTTCCTCCCGATAATAAAGAAGGCCACATACGGTGCCATCTTCCTCATAACGATCCTGGTCATGCTCAGCCAGCTCGGCATAAGGGTGGAAACGGTCATCGCGGCGATGGGATTAGGTGGACTTGCAGTCGCGCTCGCGCCGCAGCCCACGCTTGCCAACTTCTTTTCCGGCGTGCACATGGTGCTGGACAGGCCGGTCAAGATAGGCGACTTCATAGAGCTGGACACCGGCGACCGGGGGACCGTCGTGGACATAGGCTGGAGGAGCACGAAGATCAGGACGTTCACGAACACGACGGTAGTGCTCCCGAACAGCAAGCTCGCCGACAGCAAGGTGATAAACTACGACAGCCCGGACTCGCAGTTCGGGTTCTACGTGGAATGCGGCGTCTCCTACGACTCCAATCTCGAGGAGGTGGAGAAGGTGGCGCTGCAGACAGCAAAGGACGTGATGAAGAAGTGCAACGGCATCCCGGACTTTGAGCCGGTCGTGCGATTCAGGGAGTTTGGCCCCTCCAGCATAAACTTCAGGGTGACGATGAGGAACAAGACGCTCGGCGACACGTACCTCGCAAAGCACGAATTCATAAAGGAGATCAAGCGCCGCTTCGAAAAGGAAGGCATAACGATGCCGTTCCCGCAGATGGACGTGCACATGGAGTGCGGCGGCGTGACAGGAAAGACGGCCGCAAAGATGACGGGAAAGCGCGCCGAAAGGAAGGCGGACAAGCCTGCAGGAAGGGCCGCGCACAGGGCGAATGCCCGAAAGGCAAGGAAGAGGTAGGCTGCTTACAATCCCGTTGAAGGGTAGTTC
>JAZDJY010000062.1:0-4134 GCA_043803615.1 Candidatus Aenigmatarchaeota archaeon
AACGTGAGCACGTGGTTCTTCTCCATTTCCCTTCTGAGGTCTATCGCGTGCCTCCTCACGAGGACTTTGAGGTCCCTATAAGAATCGAGCCCGGTAATGCCCTCCTTGATGTTTTCGTCCATCGCGGTTATTATGTCGGTCGTCGTTATTATGCCAACAAGCTTTCCGTTCCTCAGCACCGGCAGCTTCTTGATGTCGTGCGCCTTCATGATTCCCACGGCCTCGGAAAGGCTCCTCCCCTCCTCTATCGTTATGACTTCTGCGGTCATGACCTCCCTTATCTTGGTCTTGCGGGGGTCTTTACCGGTCACTATGACCTTCTTCATGATGTCCCTTTCGGTGACTATGCCCACAATGCCATCGTTTTCTGTCACGACGACCGAGCCCATCCAGTACTTGGACATCTTCTCGGCGGCGTCCCTTACGCTTTCTTCCGGGCCGACGGTCTTGACGTTCTTGTTCATCTCATCCTTAACGAGGCCTCTCATTTGCCACCACCACCATTATTCCTGCGTTTTACCGACTTAAGTATATTCCGTAGCCTTGCCGCGCTGACGCCCGCACCCCGGGAAATGACGAGGAACCGCCTGCCTTTCTTTGGCTTTCCCTGCCTGACCATGCCATCCTCCAGCTTCCTTATCCTCCTCTCGGCATCGGCCTTGTCCTTCTCAAGGATTGCCCGAAGGCGCCTTTCCCCGCTTATCCGCCTCTGAGCCTCAAGTTTTGCCCCCATCTCGTCTTCGGCCCTCGCCTCGGCGTCCTCCCTTGCTATGGCCTCGCTCCTTGCGTGGCTTTCGGCGTCTTCCCGAGCCTTCCTCGCAGCCTGAGCCTTCTCCTTGACGCCACGGAAGCGCTTCTGTTTTTTCTCTTCTTCTGAAATCCTCTCAACATTCCTTTCCGCCTTCTCCCTCTCCTTCCTTTCCTTCTCGGCCGTCCTTTCCGCCTTCTCCCTCTCCTTCCGCTCCTTCATCGCGCGGCGCTCGGCCTCCATCCTCTCCCTTCTTATGGCGCCCGTCACTTCCCTCTTCCTCGTGTCGAGCCTGGCCACCCGCTCCTCCTCTGCCTTGATCTTAGCCTCCTCCACCGCGGTCATCTCCGCCCTCGCAAGCGCCTCTATCCGCTCCCTCGACCGCAGTTCCTGCTCCATCTTTTCCCGCAGGAGCCGCTCCTCCCGGGCCTTGTGCTCGAGTGCAATCCTCCTCTTTCTCTCTTCCTGCGCCGTCCTCTCAGCCTCTTCCTTCCTTCTCCTCTCCTCCTGCGCCTTTCTTCTGGCCTCTATCTCGAGTGCCATCTCCTTTCGTATCTCAAGCTGCAGCCTCTTCTCGGCACCCTCCAGTTCCTCCTTTGCCTCTTCTGCCCTCGAAAGCTCCTCTGCGCGCCCCCTTTTCTTTCTCTCTTCCCGCGCCGTCCTCTCAGCCTCTTCCTTCCTTTGCCTGTCCTCCCGCGCCCTCTTCTCCGCCTCCTTCTTTGCATCCTTCTCGTTCTGCGCCTCGGTTTCGTAGAGGGCGTCCGTTTCCCCCGCTTGCGCCAAAGCTACCATAGAAAAAGGCCAGGAAAGCAGGTCCCTGAAAGCGGCGGTGAATGCGTGCGGGAGCATGATAATAATTATTCGGGCGGGTTAAAAAGAGAACAGTTTAAACTCATCCGTTCCTCTTTTCCCTTAGCTTCCTTGAGAGCTCTTCCCTCCGGGCCCTCTCCCCGTCCAGCCTCTCCTCGAGGATTTCCCTTTCTTTCCTTTCACTTTCTGCAGAAACTTCGGCCTCCAGGCGCTCGAGCCTGCGCTCTTCGGCGGCCTTCTCCGCTCTCTCCCTGCGAATCCTTGCCGTCCTGAGCCTGCCGTTTGCATGAAGGCCGCTAACACTATCGTAGCCCAGGCGGATTCTTCTTAATGTGGGCCTCCTGAGCGCCATGAAGAGCGCAGCCGCAAGGACTACAACCGCCGCGGCCACGACGATTTCCCAGCCGGAAGCTCCCGCAACACCGGCTTTCCCTCTTGCCACGTTTATTATCCCGCTGCTTGAGGCCGTCTGGTTTCCGTACTCGACCCTCGCGTAGAAAAGGTACATCCCGTCCCTCAGGTCTATAGGGAGCCTTATCACCCTCTTCACGTCCTTTTGCTCTTCGACTGCGATGGTATCGTGCTTGTACAGTATCTCGTTTCCGTCAAAGTCCCTGAGCGAGTAGTAAAGCGTGACATCCACGGGCCTCAGGTCCCCGAAGTTGTAAAGGAGGATATCGGCCTCCACGTCGGTTCCCGGTGACGCCTCGAAAGGCACCGCGCCAAGGTCCAGGTAGACGTCGAAGAGCGCGCTCCTCTCCTTGACTTCCAACACGAGCAGCACGGTCTTCCTAAGTGCCCCGGCCCCGACCAGGATCTTGCCGGCGTACACGTCCGCGCGGCCGTTCTCCATGACGGTGAACGCGACCGTGACGGTCTTTTCCTTGCCCGGGGCAAGGGAGAAGACGTCCTCGCTCAGCGCGACTTTATCCGGGATGCCCGTCACGGACAGGTTGAAATCGAGCGGCGTTTCGCCGGTGTTCTTTATCACCACCGAATCGAGGAGGGTCTCCCCCTGCTTGAGCACCACCTTGATGAACTCCTTGCTCAGGCTGAAGTTAGAAAGCGGAACCGGGCGTGACGGGTAGGCTGCCCCGCCGGACGGCCCTGGCGCCTCCTCCGTCGGTGTTTCCTGCGCCGAGTAATGGCGCGAGAACTGGGTAACCCTGAACACGAGCGTCCCGCCGCTGTAGTCTATCACCTGGCAGATGGTGGGCGGGCATGCGTACCCGTCGACCAGCACAATGGGGTCCATTAAGCCCAGGCCGTACATGAATACACTTGCGGACTTCCGAAGGGACGTGAGGTTTCCTGTGTCTATGTACAGGCTGTTTACCGAAAACTGCGCGTATCCGTCGATGTCTATGACGTTGTACTCGTCCTTGTCGGCCGTTATGTCAGTGACGCCATCGAACACCACTTTTCCCGCGCCAGGGGACTCAAGCGTGAGGTTCGTTATGATGCGCAGGCCCGCCTCGTCGAAAGAAGAGAAATTCGTCGTTACCCCGGAGAATTCCGAGTACAGCACCTGCACGGGCGGGTACACAGTGGCCTGGCTTTCAAACTTTATCACGTTCGACGTCACGATGTTGAAGAGGCCGTTGACTATCATCACCGCGCAAAGCAGTATTACGAGGAAAGCCCCTGTGCCGTTTTCAGCCATGATAAGAATTGGCAGGCAAATCTTTTATTTTGATTTTCCCCTGCGGGCCTTCTTTTTCCTGGAAACGGCCTTTGCGGCCTTCTTCACCGGCCTTGCCTGCGCCGGTTCCGGAGTCATGGGAGCCACGGCAGGCGCCTTTGCCTTCCTGCCCCTCTTCATGTACATCCTGCCTGCTATCCCTGCGACCGCGACGGCCGCAACCAGAAGATATACCGGCGACCAGTCCCTGCCGTACGGGTTGCACTTCACCCGCAGCGTCAGCGGCACCGAAGCGCCGACAGTCGTCTGGGAGCCTATGCCTCCACCCTGCTCGTCATTGAGCTCAAGGGCCATGACCTCTCCCGCATACGACACCTCGTCCTGCGCGCATGCCTGCTCGCAGAGGAAGTCGCCCGCCAGGCAGTTTGCATCGTACACCTTGGGCACCTGGAAGCAGAGGTTCACCACAACGGCCTTGTCGTGTGTCGTTCCGGCAGCGACCGCCTCCGTGCGGCTGGACGCGCCCTGCACCACGGGCTTCAGGGAATCGGAAACGCTAAGCTGGACCGTCGCGTCGGCACCCGACGGGTTGTAGACGCCGTATTCTATGCAGTGCGGGGAGAGCTCGCTTACAATTTCCCTCTCGGTGGACCACACTATCCCGACCGCGTTCGCCTGTCCCGCCGTCGCCGCCGCTACGATGCAGAAAGCCAGTAAAGCCGCAATCTTGTCGAAGTCCATGTCAAGCACCATCAGTTCACGGGCACGAAACCCCATAAGACGTGCCAAGTATCGTCACGGTGTTGTTGTAGGTCCCTGTCTGCTGCGTGGCCGGCACGTCCAGCCAGAACCTCATGTAGTTGCTCGAACCGACCGAGACGTTCGTCTGGGCGGCCACGTAGGCGGTCTTGCTCATGGTCTGCTCATCCACCGG
>JAZDJY010000063.1:0-2538 GCA_043803615.1 Candidatus Aenigmatarchaeota archaeon
AGCCGTGCATGTCGTTCATCCTCGAAGCTATGGCTATCCCCATGGCCGTGAACGATATCCCTATGAGCAGCATGAACAAGAAGGCTAAGAGGAACCCGCCGACGGAAAGGACGCTGAGCCCTATGAGGAGGGAAACGGAAAGTATGATGGAGCCCTGTATGAAGGAGGTCGTGGCGCCGCCAAGAGTCTGTCCAAGCATTATCTCCATCCTGGAGACCGGCGCAACGAGCGTCTCCTTGAGGAAGCCAAACTGCCTGTCCCAGATGACCTGGATGCCGGAGAACATGGACGTGAAAAGGACGCTCATCGAGACTATCCCCGGGATTAAGAATACCGTGTAGCCCTGGGCCATCCCCGGGACCTGGACTACGGAGTTGAGCCCAAAGCCCAGTATCAGGAGGAAGAACAGCGGCATCCCCAGGCTTCCCGCAATCCTGCTCTTCGAGCGCAGGTAGCGCTTCATGTTGCGCAGCCATATCGTGTACACTATGTCCATCGTCATCATCTCCTCGTCCACATGCGCCTGTGGAGGCGCATGTCTTCTTTTCCGCTTGCCTCTTCCTCCCGTATGCTCTTTCCCGTGAAGTGGAGGAACACGTCCTCGAGGTTTGGCTTGTGCATGGAGATTGCGTCTACCAAAATATTGTTCTTTGCCGCGATGTTTGCGATGGCCGCTATGTGCTTTTCGGCACTGCTCACGTTTATCTTGACGGCCCCTTCATGCGTCCTTGCGTGCTTGACGAAGGCAAGATTGCGTATCTTCGAAAGGAGTTTTTCGCTCTCGGATGTTTGTATCGTTATGAAGTCTCCTCCAATCTCATCCTTAAGCTTTGCCGGCGTGTCCATTGCCACAATCTTCCCGTTGTCGATTATCGCCACCCTGCGGCAGAGCCTGTCCGCCTCGTCCATGTAGTGGGTGGTGAGGATGATGGTGATGCCTTTCTCCTTGTTGAGTTTCGTGATGTATTGCCACAGGTGGTTCCTGGTCTGCGGGTCCAGACCAAGCGTTGGCTCGTCGAGGAACAGGACCTTGGGCTCGTGCAAAAGGCCCCTTGCAATCTCAAGCCTCCTCCTCATGCCGCCGGAAAAGGTCTTCACGATGCCGTCCTTCCTCTCTTCCAGGCCGACGAGCGTAAGCAGCTTCTTTATCCGCTCCTGCCTCTCCTTCCTTTCTATCCTGTACAGCCTGCCGTGGAAGTCCATGTTCTCTTCTGCCGTCAGCTCCTCGTCGAGGCTCTGGTCCTGGAACACTATCCCTATGGACTTCCTGACCTTGTCCTCGTCTTTTCGTATGTCGAAGCCGTTCACTGTGGCCGTCCCGGACGTCGGCTTGAGCGTTGTTGAAAGCATCGAAATAGTGGTCGTCTTGCCCGCGCCGTTTGGCCCGAGGAGCCCGAATATCTCCCCTTCTTCGATTTCAAAGGATATGCCGCCTACTGCCGTGAGCTCTCCAAACTTTTTGACCAGATTGTCGGCCTTTATTATTGGCATGAAAATCCCTTGAAGCGATACACTGGCCGCGCCGTGGCAGGCGTCATCGCATGATAACTCAGTATATAGTGTTGTTATAATAAAGCTTGCGGAAATTCAGGCCTGCGCGCAGGGCTCATTCCCTCAGCGCGTGGATGTACTTCTTCTCCAGGTGCTCTATCGGTATGAGTATTACAAGCATTATGGCCGTTGCGACGGCCGCGGCAAAGTACATGCCGACGCCCACCACGAAGCCCGTTGCCGCAATCGACCATATGAGTGCGGCAGTCGTGATGCCGCTTACCCTGCCCGACGGGGTCTTTGACTTATCGTCGCGGAATATCGTCGCAGCGCCGAGGAATCCTATCCCGGTTATCACGCCCGCGGCAATCCTTATGTCCGTATAGAGTGAGGCGACGGTGAATAGCGCGGAGCCCATGCACACTATCGCGTAGGTCTTTATCCCGGCCGGACTCCTGTTGAACTCGCGCTCCAGGCCCACCAAGCCGCCGAAGAATGCGGAAAGCAGGAGCTTTGTGACTATCTCCATCTCGAGCGGGCTCAGTGCGAAGGCCATGACGGAGTGTGGCTTTCAGGAAATAAAAAGCTTCAGGGAAGGAAAGGAGAGGTGGAACGGCAGACACCCTAGCCGAGGAACGAGATGAAGTAGCCGCCTTCGCAGCTTGCGGTCCACCTCCCGAATGGGACCCACATGACGTTGTAGTCGCATATCAGTTCCCCGGTGTTCCTGACAATCGTTCCGTCGATGGCTCCTCTTTCCCGCAGTATCCTGTCGTGGATGGCGCGGTCGTCAAGCCACGGCGCCCATGCAAGAACGAACAGGAGAAGCAGGAGCAGGACTGCCACAACTGCGGCTTTCCTCTTCATGGTGTTGGTGGGAAGATGCATAATGATGGTCCGCTTCACTTCAGGTAGACGTGGCCGAACTTCTTGGACCATATCCACGGGTCGTCCGTGTTCGCGTCACGGCGCAGGCGCAGGTATATGTCTATCTCGGCGTCGGCGTGGTCCGCATGGTGGACGGCTATCGCCTCCGGGAACTGGGGC
>JAZDJY010000064.1:0-4364 GCA_043803615.1 Candidatus Aenigmatarchaeota archaeon
GCTACCGCGGGAGGAGCATAGTGCTCGTGGATAAGGGAAGACAGAGCGGGGAGACGGTGAAAGTGTACGATGTGATAGGTGGTAATGAGGCCGGAGGAAAGCATGCAGTAATATTTGATGACGAGATAGACACGGCGGGGACATTCGTCGGGGACGCCGAATCCCTCATGGGCCTGAAAAAACCCCCCGAGGACGTGACGTTCTACGCCACCCACGGCACCTTGTCAGACCCGGCAACGGAAAGACTTGACAAGCTCTCGAAGAATTACAAGATAGAAGTAGTAATCACGGATACCATACCGCACGACAAGAAGTTCATCGAGGAGCGCAGCAAGTGGCTGCGGGTGCTCCCAGTATATCCGGCATTTGCCCACACGATAGACAGGACCGAAAAGGCCGAATCGGTAAGCGAAGTGCTCTTCGGAAGCCTTGAGAACTTCGAGAAGATGCTTTTTGAGAATTATCCGTTCAAATGAAGCGGGCCTGGGGGGATTTGAACCCACGACTTTCCGGTTTCTCCTCGGCCAAAGCCATTCTTTCACCGTGCGGCTTTAGCCGGTAAGAGCCGGACGCTCTGCCAGACTGAGCTACAGGCCCATTTGTCTAACAGGCCTGTACTCATCTTTTCCGCGAGCGCTTTTTCCTGCTCGGACGGAAAAGGGCTCAGCTACAGGCCCATTGTGACTGCTGAAAATAATAGCCAGAAGAACATTAATAAAGCTTTTGAGGATAATCCGCCGGCAGCGGGCGATTCGGGATTTACTTCCGCCTGTTGCCGGTGAGCAATCCCTTCCACTGCCAGGCAAACTTCCGCAGCCTGCTGCTCTTGCCATAGCCGCAGGCGGAGCACTCCTTTCTCCTGACGTGGTAGCTCCTGCTGCCGCATCTCCTGCACAGTATGTGCGTCCTCTTGTTCCTCTTTCCAAATGACGGTGTTCCCTTTACCATGGAAAATCACTGTTTACTTTTCCGGGGATATCAGCACTATGTTGTCTCCCCGTACAAGAACCTTACCGAGCTTTACGCTCGCTTCCTTTTCCTCGAGGGTCGCGTCGTCGAGCCACAGGTTGATGTGGGAGTCAAAAGCCCTCAGCGTGCCCGTTATCTTGGCGCCGTACTTGAGCTGTATTATGACCCTCTTGTCCTGCGAACTTCCTAGAACGTCCAATGGTCTCTGCATCGTATCACCGTCCATTTTTAAAAAGCAAGCGACTGGCGCCCGCATGGTCTATATTCCCATGAAAATATATATAAAGATATCGCTCAATACTAGTAAGTGATTTCATGGCAATGTGGCATCTGAGGTCTGAGAAAAAGCCCACAGGCGGAAAGCTCAACAGGTTTCGAAAGAAGATGAGGATGGACCGCGGGAATCTCCCGGCCGATACCAAGATAGGAACAAGGAAGGTTTCGAGGAGCAGGGTCATGGGCGGCAACACAAAGCTTCGGCTCCTGGCTGTCGAGAAGGTCAACGTGGCCAACCCCAAGACCGGCAAGGTCGTGAGGGTCAAGGTCCTGACGGTGAAGGACAACAAGGCCAACCCCCACTTCGTGAGAAGGAACGTGGTGACCAAGGGTGCCATCATAGAAACGGAGGTCGGCCTTGCGAGGGTGACTTCGAGGCCCGGCCAGGACGGAATAGCAAACGCCGTCCTGATACAGGAGAAGAAGTAAGCTTCCCGGGCGGACGGCCTGCCCTTTTATATTGAGAAAAGCCACATATTCTTATTATGATGAGCAAATACATGCAGGTCGTCTGGATGTACCTCATAGGCATCCTCATCATATTCTTCGGGATAATCATGCTCACCATGAAGTCGGGCCCGAGCAGCTTCCTCGTCATGCTCGTAGGCCTTGCGGTCGCGGCGATAGGCGCGGCCCACGGGAGGAGGATGAGGGCGCTTGGCCAGATGGACGTGCGGCAACTGGTCGGGGAAAGGGGCGAAGAGGAAACCCGGAAAGAGATGAAGAAGGAAAAGGAGCCTGCGGAGGCGCAGGAGGAAAAGCCCGCCGGGCCCGGCATAGGCTCAATGCTGGGGAAGTTCGTCGGGTCGCTAAGGAGCCGGGCGGGCGGTGAGCTTTCCGAGGGCGACATAGACAGCATAGAGATGGAGGATATGAAGAGGGGAAACATCGCGGCCACGAGCGCCGACGAAATAGAGCTCGTCTGCCCCAAGTGCATGGCCGAAAACGAAGAGCAGAACTACTACTGCTTCAAGTGCGGAAACAAGCTGAGGAAGTCCCAAAAGGAGAAGGGCGGCGAGAAGTCCGGCATAGCTGTCGAGCCCGGGACCATATCCGTTGTGGGCGACAGGAAGATTGCAAAGGTCGTCATATGCCCCAAGTGCAACCTGGCAAACAAGGTTGGGGACAAGTACTGCTGGAACTGCGGCAAGAAGATAAGGTCGGAGAGTGCGTCTGCGGCTTATGCGGCATCTGTTGCTTCTGCGACCCGTGCGGCATCACCTTCGGTTCCGAGGGCAAGGCACAGCCTTTCGGAGATAGACGCGATATTCAGTGAACCTGCTGGGAGGAAGAAGGGCAGGAAGGGGAAGCGCAAGGCAAAAACCAATTTAAAAAACGCCGATGAAATAAAGTCATGACAGCTCCGGCAGCGGTTTCGGTTTCTTCTAGGATTGCGGGAATCTCAGAATCCCCGACGCTCTTTCTCAACGCCAAGGTCGGTGAGCTGAAAAAGAGCGGCATTGAGGTAATCAACTTCACCGTGGGCGAGCCCGACTTCCCCACGCCCGAAAACGTGAGGAAGGCTGCGGCAAGGGCGATGGAGGAAGGGATGACGAAGTACACGCCCACTGCCGGGACCCCGGAGCTCCGCAGGGCGATTGCGGGAAAGCTTTCGAGGGAGAATGGGCTTGAATACTCTGAAAAGAACGTGATTGCGACCGCCGGGGGAAAGCAGGCGCTCTACAACGCCATCATGACCATATGCAACCCCGGCGACGAGGTGATAATACCGTCACCCTACTGGGTCACCTACCCCGAGCAGGTCAAGCTCGCAGGAGCCGTTCCAGTCTTTGCGAAGACCGCAAAGGAGGCAGGCTTTCGGCTGAAGGCAGAAGACGTCGAAAGGCGCGTGACGAAGAAGACCAGGCTCCTCATAGTCAACTCACCCAACAACCCGACCGGCGCGGTGTGCAAAGAAGCCGAGCTACAGAAGCTCGCCGAGCTTGCAGCGGAGAAGGGGTTCTTCGTGATATCGGATGAGATTTATGAGCATCTCACATACGGCGAAAGGCACGTGAGCATCGCGTCGCTTGGCGACGGGATAAAGGAGAGGACGATTACGATAAACGGCGCCGCGAAGGCATACTCCATGACGGGATGGAGGATAGGCTTTGCCGCGGGCCCCGAGAGCCTGATAAAGGGCATGGAGAAGCTACAGTCTCACACGACCTCGAACGCATCCTCCATCTCGCAGGCCGCCTACTTGGAGGCGCTCACGGGAAGCCAGGACTCGGTAAAGAAAATGGCGTTTGAATTCAGGAAGAGGAGGGACGCGATGGTTAAGGGCCTGAACTCAATAGACGGCATCGAGTGCGCGCTGCCCGGAGGGGCATTCTACGCCTTCCCAGACGTCTCCGGATGCTTCGGCAAGAAGGTTGGAAACTCCGCGGAGTTTGCGGCAGGGCTCCTGCAGGAGGCGCGCGTCGCGGTCGTGCCGGGAATAGACTTCGGTTGCGAGGGCCACGTGCGGATGTCCTATGCCTGCTCCATGGAGACCATAGAGAAGGGGATAGAGACGCTGAAAGGATTCGTCGGGTCCCTTTAGAATGCTATTTTAGGCCACATAACAGAATAATTTACTATGAGGAATGGAAACTTGCAGGCATTCCTGTCCGCTGCGGCGGGTTTTATCGCACTCCTTTTCATCCTGCCGCATCCGTCGCTTGCGGCCACGCCCACGACGCTGGACATATCCGCGCCCTCTTCCGTGGAGATGGATGACACATTCACGGTTAGCGCCTATTACATGAACATGAGCAATGGGACCGGCATCTGCGGTGCCACCTGTGCCATAAGCGGGGACTGGTTTTCCGGCATCATGGATGAACAGCCATCCTGCTACTATTCGTATGATGTGACGGCACCATCATTCACCGGGGCGCGCACAATCACCGTGAGGTGCGAGAAGACGGACTATGACATGAAGGAGGTTTATGCGAATGTCAATTTCGAGGAAAAGGCGTCCAGCGTTTCGGTGAGCGTGGCTCCAGCAGTGCAGTACGCGGGGATGCCTGTGAACGTCGAGGCCTCTTACGTTGACGATTCGGAGAAGGTGATTTACGGCGCCGACTGCAAGGCGTTCCGGAGGTCCGGCAGCAAGACTCGACTCACCGCGCACA
>JAZDJY010000065.1:0-4499 GCA_043803615.1 Candidatus Aenigmatarchaeota archaeon
GCTGAGTGGCTCCTCACTTGGAAAGACGTACGTGGAAGCATGCGACGCGCTCTTTGACTTCTACACGGAAAGTCTCCCGGCAGTGCTCGCCTTCATGAAGAAGAAGTACCCAAAGCCCCCACAGACGCCAGACGCCCTTTATGAATCCATAACGAAGGCGAGAGTCTGCGACGTGCTGCGCTACGCCCTCCCGGCGTCGACCTACACGAGCATAGGCATGACGGGAAACGCAAGGGTGCTTGAGCACATGATAAGCAAGCTCCTCTCGCATCCGCTGCCTGAGATGCAGGACATTGGCGGGAAGCTCAAGGATGAGGCAAGGAAAATCATACCGACGCTTGTCAAGTACGCCGACAGGAACGCATACATGGCTGGAATGGACGCCGCAATGGAAAAGCTTTCCGTGATGAGGGGTGGGCGGAAGAAAAAAGGCGGCAGGCTCGTAACACTCGTCTCATACGACCGCGACGCAGAAGACCGCGTGCTCTCCTCAGTCATATATCGCTATTCGGACATGCCGCACAAAGAGGCGCTGCAGCTCGTCAGGTCTTTGGGCAGGGCCAAGAATACCGCTCTCATTGAATCACTGTTCGCAGGCCGGGGCAAGTTCGATTCCGTTCCAAGGGAATTGGAGAACGCGTACTATACGTTCGACGTCCTCGTCGACTACGGGGCGTTCCGCGACATACAGCGCCACCGGATGTGCACCCAGGTAAACCAGGACGTGACGACCGCGCACGGCTACGACGTCCCGCAGGAGCTAAAAGAGGCAGGCCTTGACGGGAAATTCAGGGAACTCATGGAAAAGGCTGAGGTAGCTTTCAAAAAGATTTGCAGGAAGTTTCCAAAAGAGGCCCAGTACGTCGTGCCGCTCGCCTACAAAAAGAGGATGCTCATGACCATGAATCTGCGGGCGCTGCATCACTTCATAACGCTGCGCTCCGGACGCGAGGGCCACATATCTTATAGGAAGGTCGCCTGGGCCATGCACGACGAGATAGCAAGGGTCCATCCCGAGCTTGCAAGATACATCCGCGTGGACAGGAGCGAAGGGGCTTCAAGGTAAAGGATGAATTCCTCAACAGGAACGATTCACACGTACCCGAGCCTTGCGTCCTTCTGCCTTTCGTGATTGACTGAAAGCTTCTTGAGATATGCCTCTGCGACGTCCTTTCCGTCGCAGCCTATGGTGAGGAGCGCGCCCATGTAGAAGTGCAGGACGTCGACCATCTCTTCGAGAATTTCCTCTTTCTTCTGCGCGAGGGCTTCCGGCTCCTTGCAGCCCTTCTTCCACCACTTGTTGACCTCGTCGCCAGCCTCGGCAAGCTCCGATATGGCCGCGAAGAGCTGGCGCAGGAACATCTCCCTCCTCTTCTCAGGGCTTTCCTTCCAGAAGTCAAAGCCGTGCTTTTCCTGGAACTCCCTCTGGTGGGCGAAGAGCTCGGTGAGCCCTTCGGCGATTTTCCTTGCGCTTTCCTTTTGGGACGACATTTCTGCGGCCATAGGAGTTATACCATCCGGCGCAATAAAAAACTGCGCCCGCAGGACTGCTTCGCCTAACCTATTTAAATCACCTTGAGGGAATCTATTCTATTCCCATAAAGGGGGCTTTTTTCCATGGTCGCAGAGAGGAAGTTGATTGAGATAAGGATACACGGCCGCGGGGGACAGGGCGCAAAGTCCGCGGCGCAGCTCATCGTAGAGGCAGCCTTGGACCAGGGAAAGGAGATACAGGCCTTCCCGGAGTACGGCCCGGAGAGGACTGGTGCCCCGATGGTCACCTACGCCAGGATTTCGGAAGATCCCATAACCACATACGAGCCCGTCATGGAGCCCGACGTGGTCGTGGTGATAGACCCCACCCTCATAGGCCCGGTGGACGTCGCAAAGGGCCTGAAGAAGGACGGCGTGATGATAGTCAATTCGACCGAGAGCCCGGCGGAGATGAAGAAGAAGACGGGCTTTGCGGGAAGGGTGTGCACGGTGGACGCGACAGGCATCTCGATAAAATACCTGGGCAGGAACCTTCCCAACACGCCAAGCATTGGCGCGCTCATCAAGGTGACGGGCGCAGTCGAGATGAAGTACGTGACGCAGAAGGTCGAGGCCATGTTCCTGAAAAAGATTGGCGCCGAGAAGACGAAGGCAAATATCGATTCCATAAGGACCGCCTACGAAGAGGTGAAGGGATGACGCAGGTAAAGTTTCCGGCAAAAGAGCAGCTCTTAAGGAAGTGCTCCTGGAAGGAGATACCGCCTGGGGGCATCATAACGAGGGCTGGCTCGGCATTGGAAAACAAGACGGGTTCGTGGAGGTCATTCCGGCCTGTGATAGACGAGAGCAAGTGCATAAACTGCTCCTTTTGCATATCGAACTGCCCGGACAACGCGATAACGTTTGTCAGCGGCAAGAGGCAGCCAGTGAACATGGACTACTGCAAGGGCTGCGGCATCTGCGGCAGCATCTGCCCGGTGAAGTGCATAAAGATGGTGGAGGAGACGAAGTTCAGGTAACCGGTGATTCATAATGACTGCATCCTACAAGGTTTTCCCGCTGGCAGGAAACTACGCGATAGCCGAGGCCATGCGCCAGATAAATCCGGACGTGGTGGCGGCCTATCCGATAACGCCGCAGACGTCCATAGTCGAGACGTTCTCCAAGTTCGCGGCGGACGGCAAGGTGGATACGGAGATGGTCAGGGTGGAGTCTGAGCACTCCGCCATGTCTGCCTGCGTCGGGGCCTCAGCGGCAGGCGCAAGGGCCATGACTGCGACGTGCTCTGCAGGGCTTGCACTCATGTGGGAAATCGTCGGCGTCGCATCGGGCCTTCGCTGCCCGATAGTGATGCCTGTTGCAAACAGGGCGATATCGGCACCGATAAACATACACTGCGACCACTCGGATGCCATGGGCGCAAAGGATCTTTCATGGATACAGATATATAATGAAACGGGGCAGGAGGCCTACGAGAACGTGTTCCTCGCGCTAAGGCTTGCCGAGCATCCGGACGTGCAGCTCCCGGTCATGGTCTGCGAGGACGGCTTCATAACCTCCCACTGCGTGCAGAACGTGAAGATTTACGATGATGCCGCGATGAAGGCTTTTGCCGGCGAGAGGAAGGCAGAAAACTCGCTTCTTGACCTCAAGAATCCGGTGACGGTTGGCGCAATCGAGCTGCAGGACTACTACTTTGAAAGCAAGAGGCAGCAGGAGGAGGCCATGAAGAATGCCCTCCGCGTCTACCTCGAAGTGGGAAAGGAGCTTTCGAAGCTGACAGGAAATGATTATGGATATTACCATGGGTACAAGCTCGAGGACGCAGATGTCGTCATCGTCACCATGAGCTCTACTGCCGGGACGGCAAAAGGCGTGGTGGACAGGATGAGGGCGCAGGGAAAGAAGGTGGGGCTCCTCAAGGTGAGGCTCTTCCGCCCGTTCCCTTACGAAGTGATTGCAAAGGCACTCGAGGGAAAGAAGGCCGTTGCAGTCCTGGACAGGTCCATGTCCTTTGGCGCAAACGCACCGCTCTACGCAGAGGTGAAGAATGCGCTTTTCGATTCGAAGAATAAACCAAAGCTTCAGAGCTACGTCTTTAGCCTCGGCGGCAGGGACATTCTGGGCAGCCACATAGAGCATGCGTTCTCAGAGATGCTTTCCGGGAAGGTTTCGCACGAGGTCAAGTACCTCGGGCTCAGGGGGGATGGTTAGAAATGGATCCAAAGACCCTTGCGGACAAGCTGACGAAAGAAAATAAGCTCACCTCGGGCCACAGGATGTGCGGCGGATGCGCAGCCCCGATAATAGTGAAGAACATACTCGCCGCAACGGACAAGCCGATAGTCGCGGCAAACGCAACAGGCTGCCTCGAAGTGGCGACGACCATATACCCTTACACGAGCTGGAACATCCCGTGGGTGCACTCGGCATTCGAGAACGCGCCGGCCACCATTTCCGGCGTCATCGCTGCCTACGAGGCCGCGAAGAGGAAGGGGAAGATGAAGGATGACATCAGGTTCATCGCTTTTGGTGGCGACGGGAGCAGCTACGACATAGGCATCCAGTCGCTATCCGGGGCGCTCGAAAGGGGACACAGGTTCGTATACGTCTGTTACGATAACGAGGGCTACATGAACACCGGCGGCCAGAGGTCCGGCGCGACTCCATACGGCGCGTCCACGACGACTGCTCCCGCAGGGAAGAAGAGCATAGGAAAGAGCCAGTACAAGAAGGACCTCGTGAGGATTTGCGCTGCGCACAACATCCCCTACGTTGCGCAGGCGTCGGTGAGCAACCTCGTGGACCTGACCAACAAGGCCGCGAAGGCCTTCGAGGCCAACGGGCCCGCGGTGCTCGTCGTGCTATCGACCTGCCCGACGCTCTGGGGCACGCCACCTGCGAAGACCATAGAGATGGCCAAGATGGCAGTCGACTCCTGCATGTGGCCGCTCTACGAGATAGAGAACGGCAAATACAAGCTCAACTACAGGCCGGCGAAGAAG
>JAZDJY010000066.1:0-2038 GCA_043803615.1 Candidatus Aenigmatarchaeota archaeon
CGCAAGTTCCGATGCCGCCGCCGGTGCCGCGATGATTGTCATAAACGCAAGCAGCATAAACGACACCGCCGGCAGCGATTTCAAGCTCCTTTCGGTGACGTGCACGTCGGGCGACGGGGCATGCGGCTCTGGATGCAGCTACCTGACGGATACCGACTGCGAGGAGCCTGCCCATGAGGGAGCCAGGACTACGTTCGTTGGCGTAGGCATCGCGGGATTTGGGGAGCCCAGGATGGAGGTCTCCTTCCCGGAGAGGCTCGACATACGGAAGGGTGAGAAGAAGGTCATTGCGATAAACGTTTCGAATCCCGTCAGGGGAAGCAACGTGACGGACGTCTCGATTGAAGTTTCCGGCTACGAGAGCAGGCTGGTGTCAGTCAGCCCGCTTTCCATGCGTTATGTGAATCCCATGCAGAACGCGACTTTCATCGTGGAGGTGTCGGCCCCGGCATACATGGAGGAGAAGGTCTATGTCCTTACAGTCACCGTGAAGGGCACGGGCACCGCCCCTGGGGTGACAAAGAGCCTTGAGAGCTCATCGAGGATACTTCTGTCGGTACACGGCATCATGGGTAACGAGAGTCTTGCCGCACTGGACGAGGCGGGGAAGGCGATAGCGGAGTTGTCGGACATGGGGCTCAGCGTGGACAGGCTTGAAGGGTTGCTTTCGGAGGCGAGAAGGGCTTACGACGACCTGGACTTCGACGCGGCGGCAGAGAAGGCAAGGAGCATAATCGTGATGAAGGAGGTCGCGCTCGGCCTCCTGTCTTCCTTCAGCGGCATCGAGGCGGACATAACCAAGGCCGAAAGGTACTTCGTTTCCGTCCCCGAGTCGAAGAAGATGGTGGGGCTTGCGAAATCCGCTTTCCAGCGCGGGGATTACGCAAGGGCAAAGGCGAGGATAGACGCAGCCATCATTGCATATGAACGTGAGACCGACGGCGTGATGAGCCTGATGATGATGCTTGGCGATTACTGGCCGCACATAATTGCGCTGGCTTCCTGCCTTGCCGTATCCTCACTCTTTGCGAGGAGAAAGGTCAGGAAGATAATCATGCAAAGGAAGTCCGCTGACATAAAGACGAAGAAGGAGGCGCTGAGGACGCTCCTTTCGGAACTCCAGGTGAAGTACTACGAGAAGAGGGAAATCTCCAAGGCCGAGTACCTGGCAACAAAGGGCACGTACAAGAAGAGGCTTGCGTTCCTTTCTTCTGAAGACCTCAGGCTGCGCAGGCAGGCCGCGGGCAGGAGGAAGCGCGACCTTGAGACGTGCCTTCGGGAGGCGGAGGAGGAACTGAAGAAGCTGCAGAGGGGCTTCTTCGAGGGCGGCGGCCTTGACAGGGAAGAGTACGAGCTAGGTACTGTGAGGCTGCAGGGAGAGATAGCCGACATAGAAAAGGATATTTCGAAGGCCGGGAGGAAAAAGACGAAGGGGTTCATGGGCATCGCCATCATCGCCATCATCTCGGCATCGGTCCTGCAGGCTGCGCAGGTTTCGGCCATCGGGAACGTGACCGCGGGTGACGCCCTTTCCGCAATTGCCGGGGCGGAGAAGGCGATAGCGGAGATGGGGACGAAGGGCCTTTCCTTCGAGAGGGCAAACGGCACTCTCGAGAGTGCCAGGGCGCTTTTTTCAGAGGGGGACTTCGGCCTTTCGGTGACGACGGCAAGGTACGTGTCCGTCATAAGGGACAAGGCCTTCTCCGTGGACACCACGATGGACGAGACGGAGCTGAGGCTGCAGGAATTCTCGGGGAGCGGGCGTGACGTTTCTTCGCTACAGGAAAAATTCAATCTGGCCCTCTCGGACTTCGGGGACGAGAACTACGAGGACGCGGAGAGCGTCCTCACGTACATAGACGACGCGCTTGACGAAATGGAGAACGCGGAGCTTCTGAAGAGGACTAAGTGGACAAATGTCCTTTCCGGCATAGCGGAGACGGCCTACGATGCGCGGGTCGCAATCGCGGTGGTCCTTGCGGTCCTCCTCGCCGCATCGATACCCGTCTCGAATAGGGTCATGAGGATAAGGAGGGAG
>JAZDJY010000067.1:0-3253 GCA_043803615.1 Candidatus Aenigmatarchaeota archaeon
GATAGAGCTTGCCTATAACTCCAATGCCATAGAAGGGAATACCCTGACTCTACTTGAGACCAGGATGGTGATAGAGGACGGGATAACGATAAGGGGCAAGCCCCTCCGCGAGCATTTCGAGGCCATAAATCACCAGAAGGCATTCTCATTCCTCGAGGGTGTGGCAAAGCCCGGGACAGGGGTAACAGAGGACGTGATAAGGGAGATCCACCGGCTGATACTCTCCGGGATAGAAGACGATTATGCCGGAAGGTACAGGGACGCAAACGTGAGGATAACAGGCGCCGTAAAGAGCCCGCCGAGGTTTGAGAAAGTGCCAGGACTGATGGCAGGATACGTAAAGCAGGTGAAGGAGAACCCGGGCAGGCTCAACGACATCGAGATGGCGGCATTCGTGCACTATGGCCTTGTGGAGATACACCCTTTCATAGACGGGAACGGCAGGACGGCAAGGCTTGTCATGAACCTCTTCCTCATGGGAAGGGGCTTTCCCATAGCAATAGTCCTGAAGACTGACAGGAGGGCCTATTACGATAGGCTTAAGTCAGCAGACGAAGGGGACATGAAACCGTTCGTGGATTTCATCGGAAGGTGTGTGGAAAGGAGCCTCTCCCTATACCTTGACGCGTTCGACAGGGGGCCGGGATACGTGAGCCTTGCTGATGCGGCAAAGAAGACGCCGTACTCCCAGGAGTACCTCAGCCTTCTTGCAAGGAGAGGTGCGATAGATGCGCTGAAGATGGGAAGGAACTGGGTCGTGAAGGAAGAGGCTGTCGGTAGGTACATGAAGGCTACGAAGAAGGATTAGGTAACTGCGGCCTTTTTATGTGACTACATTTTTAGTATTTTCTTTCCTTGGTGACCACATCTGTGGTCACATGCTCTTCAGTCTTCAGCGGCTTTTCTGGCTTTTGAACCTCCTGTACTCCATCAGGATGAGCTCTATCGTAGGCCGCAGGTTTGCGTCCCTTTCGTATGCCCGTAGCGAGGAATAGTACACGAACCTCTTCTCGAACTCTATGTTCACCGGGGGGAGGCCGTGCTTTATCAGGATGTTGTTCATGAGAATCCTGCCCACCCTGCCGTTTCCGTCCTGGAAGGGGTGGATGCTTTCGAACTGGTTGTGGACGACAGAGGCGAGCACGATGGGGTGGTATTTCTTGACGTTCTTCTTGTACCATTCGATGAGCTCGCTTAGGAGCTTCACGATTGATTTCTGGGGGGCGCCCCTGTGGAGGATGTTTCCCCTGGAATCAGCTACGACTACCTCCACGCCGGGAGCCCTGAACCTTCCTGCAAAGCCCTTGGAATTGGAAAAGACCAGCCTGTGTATCTCAAGCAACAGGCCAATAGAGACGTGCTCATCGGTCTTTCTTATGAACTCTACTGCTCTTGAGACGCCATACGTTTCTGATATGTCCTCTTTTGTCCGCTCCTTTGGCCACTCGTCCCTTGCAAGTATGCCCTTTACTTCCTTCAGGGTGACCGCGGAACCCTCGATTGCGTTGGTGTCGTAGGTAAAGTTTGCCGTGAAATCCGCCCACTCCTTCTCTGAAAGGTGCGTAACCTTTATCTCGCTTCCTAAGATCAGCGTCTCTATGGCGCGGCGCTCGGCGTCTGACAGGACCGTATGCAGTGGGTCCCTTATCTTCTTGTACTCTTCTATCTGCCCGAGTATCGCGGACTCTGCGGCTGCCCTGAGAATCTCTATCTTTTTTTCGTTAAGGTCGGAGCCAAGGAACCTCCTCACCTTCCTTACGCTGCCATTGTCTCTGAATGAGTGCGAAAGATAGTACAGTCTCTTCTTCCCCTGCCTTCTTGTTTCTATGTTCATGATAATTATATGTGACTACAAATTTCATTAATTTTGTCTTATGTGTCTACATTTGTGGTCACACAGCCTGTGCTCCATGCTTCAGTCTTTCGTAACGATGAGATACACGTTGCTGTAGAACGTCACATCCGGCTTGAGCTCAAGCTCTCCTTTCAGCCTGCCGTCGCCGGATATCCTGAATGCTGCCTTTGCGAGGGCGAGCTCGTTTTCCGCGCGCTGCAGGTAAAGCTTCCCCTATCCTGTGAATCCACGCTTATGCGCCTCCTTGACAAGGCCGTAGAATATGCCGCCGTTGTAGGCAAGTGTGTGGCCCTTGTATATCTGCTTTCCCATGTTCTCCTCTTTCCGGAGGAGCATCTCGACGAACTCATCAAACGTCACGAACTGTTCATGCATGCTCACTGGGGATTTTGCCTTTACCTCGTTTACGTAGGGCTTCAGCCTTTTGAGGCCGGCTTCGGACTCCGCAAGAAAGCACAGGTCCATGTCAGAATCCGCCTTCTCACTCCTGAGGGCGTAGCTTCCGAAAACGACGAGGCAGTAATCCTTCGCTGGTATGTTCTCTATGAGTCTTGACACCACATCCTTATTTCTCATCCCCTGGAGTTTCAAGGCTTCCATGAAAAGGAAGTGGTTCACAAGAGACGGATTATCCATCGCGGCCCGATAAAGATTCATGTTGCCTTTGGTCTCTTTCAGCAGGAGCCCACCCTTCTCGAATTTTGAAAGCGCATTGAAGACCCATGGCTTGGATTTCTTCTCGGAGAGCTTCATCACTTCAGAAATCCCGAATTCGTAGAAGGGCTTGTACTTGAAGCTGGACAGTATCCCGAATTCCTCTGCCGACGGGACCTTGAGGGGCGCGCTGGACGCGCCGTTCCTTTTCGCCATGTTATCATGTTGTATTACTTAAATAAATAACTATCGTTACTTTTACAAGTATTATGGGATGAGAATCTTACTTCCTCACTTCTCCATCGCTAGCATGGCTGCGCCGATGGCGTTTGCATGTGAGGCTGCGGTGACTACTGGCGCTGCCGGGATGAACAGACGGCGCTTCATTTCTTCGCGCATGGAGTCCTTGAAGCATCCGAAGGCCTTCGAGATGCCTCCTCCCAGGACGATTACTTGCGGGTCGAACGCGTAGCAGACGTTTGAGAGGCCTGCTCCGAGGAACCTGCCGTACTCTTCCCATGCCTCCTTTGCCTTTTCATTTCCCTTGATTGCCAGGGCGCACATCTCCTCTGGCGAGACCTTGCGCTTGAGGTACTTGACCGCGAGGCGCTCTGCGCCCCTTGCGGATGCGTACTCCTCGAGGCATCCATGCCCGCCGCAGGAGCAGAGCGGGCCGTCGGTCATGATGGTCATGTGGCCCAGTTCTCCGGCAAACGCCCTGCCGTGATAAATCTTGCCCCCGGC
>JAZDJY010000068.1:0-3285 GCA_043803615.1 Candidatus Aenigmatarchaeota archaeon
CGGCAAGGTTGTGAAGAGAGTAGAAGACGTCCTGGACGTGTGGTTCGACTCGGGTGTTGCCACGTGGGCGTCGCTAGGCTACCCGCGAAAGAAGGAGCCTTTCGAGTCTATGTGGCCGTCGGCCTTCCAGACAGAAGGACCTGACCAGTTCAGGGGCTGGTGGAACAGCCAGATGATAACGAGCGTCCTCACGTTTGGCAAGTCGCCGTTCCGAAGCGTCATGATGCACGGCTTTGTGATGGATGTCAAGGGCATAAAGCTATCAAAGTCGCTAGGCAACTTCATAGACCCCCAGGACATCATCGACAAGCATGGCAGGGACGCCTTCCGCTTCTACCTCTTATCAAGTCCGCTCTGGAACGACTTCTACTATAGCTGGGACGAGATGAAGGAGGTTTCCAGGATGTTCACGGTCTTCTGGAACACGTACTCCTTCATCAAGATGTACGCGGCAAAGGCTCCCGCGGCCATGCCAAAGGACCTGCTCCCGGAGGACAGGTGGATAATCAGCAGGAGTAACGGCCTTGCGGCGAAGGGAAAGGACGTGGAAGAGAGGGAGATGCACAAGCTCGTGCAGGGCATAAGCTCCTTCATCCTGCAGGACCTTTCGAGGACCTACATAAAGATGATAAGGGACCGCGTGGGCCCATGGTACGAGGGGGAGGACAAGAAGGCTGCCGTGTACGCGCTGAACTATGCGCTTGAGAACCTGCTGAAGGTCATGGCCCCCATATCACCGTTCGTCACGGACATGATTTACAGGGACCTCTACGGTAAGGAGTCCGTGCACCTGCAGCACTGGCCGAAGGCCGACAAGAAACTCATAGATGCGGACCTGGAGGAAGGCATGGCCGCCGCGATGGCACTCGTCGAGGCCGCAAGCGCGGCAAGGCACGAGGCATTGGTGAAGCTGCGCTGGCCGCTCTCCGAAATCACGGTCAAGGCCGCAGACGAAAAGACGCAGAAGCAGCTAAAGGCGCTCTCTTCCGTGATAGCCAGCATGGCAAACGCGAAAGCCGTCAAGTTCGTCAAGGGGAAGCCCGCGAAGGCCAAGGAGTTCCCGGGAGGATTCTTTGCGCTCGGCAAGGTCCTACAGGACGAGGCCTTGCTCAGGGAGTTCTGCAGGAGCGTCCAGATAAAGAGGAAGGAGAACAGCCTCATGGTGCACGACAAGATACACCTTTTCGTCGACGCGGAGAAGAAGGCCCTGGAGCCGCTCCGAAAGCAGGTGGACGAGTTGCTCGCAGGCGTCGGCGCAGGCTCTGTCCTCTTCGGTCCCTTCGAGGGAGATGAGAAGGGCACGATAGACTTCGAGGGCTCAAGGATACGCTTTGCTTTTGAGAAAGCCTGAAGCGCAGCGTACAAAACTTAACCTTAATAAGCACTGTTCCAATTAACCAAATGGACAACGCCCCTCTTCACGACCTTCTTGCGACGCGCGGGAAGAAGATACTTCTTTACCACACCGACGTGGACGGCATATGCTCTGCAGCGCTGTTCCAGAGGTTCTTCGTAGGGTACAGCACCATCCCATTGGAAGGCCCCATAATAAGCGACAAGCTCCTTGGCGTGCTTTCTTCTGAAAAGCCCCGTGTCATCACGGCACTCGACCTTCCCATAGACCAGGAATGGAAGAAGATTGGGAAGCTGCTCATTGCGCTGCCATCCGCGCGCATCGCGATAATCGACCACCACGTGCCCCTGAAGGACATGAACTCGGAAAGAATCATGCACGTGAACCCGCGCTTTCTGAGCAACGCCTACATACCGGCAAGCGTCCTCGTCTACCGCATGCTCCTCGACATGGGTAAGGATGCAGGAGACCTCGTGTGGATTGCGGCGGTGGGCGTCATCGGCGACTTCGCCTACGTGGACTGCGCAGACATCCTCAGGGAATGCGAAAAGAAATATCCAGCGCTCTGCGAGGGGAAGCTGGACAAGGCGGAGACGCTTTCAAAGAAGCTCATGTCGGCGGTAATCCTCGAAGGCGCAAAGGGCGCGGAGAAGGCCCTTGCCGTCATGCTTGCAGCGAAGGGCGCGCAGGACATGCTTTCCGACCCATACCTGAATGCATGCTACGACTCTGTCGAAAAGGAGATAGACGCTGCCGTCGGGGGATTTGCGGAGAAGTCCGAAAAGATACCGTCGATAGGCCTGTACCTCTACGAGGTGCAGAGCAAGCTGAACATCGCATCGACGGTCTCGACCAGGGTTGCGGCACTGAACCCGGACAAGATGATATTCATCGTCAAGCACTCGGGCCCGTTCGTCAAGGTCTCTGCGCGCTACCAGAAAGGCGACATAAGCCTTAACGACCTCTTCAAGGAAGTAACGAAGGGCATAGGCTCGGGCGGCGGCCATGAGAAGGCGGCAGGCGCAGTAGTCGAGAGGAAGCACTGGGACGAGTTTCGCATGCGGGTCGTCGCGCGGCTGACGGAGATGAAGATGAAGAATGGGCTGTGAGCTGGAAATCAAAGCATTTTAAAATATAATGCCAAGAGGATGTCATGGACGAAGCCGGGAAGCCGTTGGTTGAGCCGTCCAAGGGCTGGGACGAATACCGGGGGAAATGGGTTGCGACCCATTCGTTCACCGACTACACCGTAGCAGGCTGGGGCGAAACGCCCGGGAAAGCCTACAGGGACGCGCTGGAAAACGGCGTGAAGGACCCCGTCCTTTTCTACATTCCAAAACTGGGCGAGCATTCGATTTTTTCGCATTCGGGAAACATCTGCCGGAATTGAACGCGGCAGGCCGTTCAGCGCTGGCTTTTCTTTTGCTTCAGCACCACGAACATGTGGTCTTTTTCGTAAGGGTCCAGCGTAAGCTTCTCGACTACCCTGAAGTGCTTTTCGAGGATTTCGAGCTGCTCCCTGTAGACCACCGCCGGCTCCTTCACGACGTCTATGCTCCTGGACTTTATGGCAATCATCGCGACGCCTGCGGGCTTGAGGAACCGTTCCGCGTTCATGACGAGGATTCTCGCCTGGTCGTCGCTTGCCACGTCCTCGAAGAGCACGTCGACGGGCTCGACCCACGCGTACTGCTCGACCTTCCTCGCGTCGGCAAGGATGGGTATGATGTTCCCCCGCTTCTCGGAGATGATGTTTAGGTCCATGGCCGACCGCTCCGAGAACTCTACCGCATATATGATGCCGCTTTCCCCGACGATGTCTGAAAAGAAGCTGCACGTCGCGCCGGAGGCCGCCCCGAGGTACAGGACCTTGTCCTTTGCCTTCAGGGGAAAGCCTTTGAGCCCTTTTGCGATTGCGGCGGCGGGCTTGC
>JAZDJY010000069.1:0-2887 GCA_043803615.1 Candidatus Aenigmatarchaeota archaeon
ACCCATGTGGAATATCCGATCGAAGCTCTTCACCTGCGCGTACTCGAAGTCCTCCATCTCGACAGAGAAATCGTCGAAGCCCGAGCCTTCGGATTCTTCCATGAGAAGATGATGTAGGCCCGCGATTTTAAATGTTGGAAATCCTGTCCGCCTGCGGCAGTAAATGAAATCTTAGTATCCGCCCTGCGCGCGCCTTCTCGGGCGCGGAATCATCTCTTCCTGCGCCGTTGCTTCCTCCGATGTGGCCTCTTTCTGGTACTCCTGCTGCGCCTCCTCAGAAGCTTGCGCTGGTGCTTCCGGCGCGGCCTCTTCTGATGCTACCCCGGCAAGCCCGGCCCCGCCTGCGACTTCCTGGAGGGCGGGCTTTTCCTTTTGGACCTGCTCTGCGACCGTGAAGGCGACACCCCCGAACCTTGCGGCCGCGAGGTTGTATATCACCGCCGCTATGAAGCCGCCTATGAAGCCCTCAAGCGAGAAGAGGAACGCAAAGACGACTATGGAGAGCGGCCCCAGGGAAGAAAGCATGGACCTTGCGATGATGCTCATGTTCTCCGCGCCGAAAAGCGGCAGCAGGTATATGATGGAATCCGCGGAGGCTGACATCACCATCGCGGCAAAACCGAGTATCAGCCCCGTGAAGAACCCCAGGAGCGCAAGCATTATTGCAAGGGACACCGGGTCTATCCTCGTTACCTGCATCATTCCTGCCGCCTCCTTAGCCGAGTATGCCGACCTCTTTTATCGCTATCGGGGAGCCGCCCGCGTGCCAGCTCTTCCTCGGGCGCGCCTGCATCGGGTAAATCCTTTCCGAGTTGTCGTCCAGGATTATCGCGGTGCCCTTCATCCTGGGGAGCGCGTTTATGTACTCCTGTATGTCGTCGAGCATGTAGGTCTGCATGATGCCGCGCAGCGCCGTCAGGTCCGCTTCCGCGGTGAGCCTGTGGGAGATGATGAGGTCTGCCTGGGCGAGGGCGTCGTGGTTGAGCTTGTCCGGCCTCTGTGTTATGAAGAGGAGCGATATGCCGGGTTCCCTTCCCTGCTTGACCAGCGTCAGGAGCGGCTCGGTTGCGGCCGTCTGGCCTTCCTCCGGGAGGAACTGGTGGGCCTCGTCTATCATCACCCAGACCATGGGCATGGTGACCCTGGCTTCGCCGGTCATGACCTCGGTCTCCTCGGCTTTCCTTGCAATCGACCTTGCGTGGTATATCCTTCTGCAGAGGAGCCCTACTATCATCGAGCGCACGGACCAGCCGGCGGAGACCTGCATGTAATGGGAAACGTCAAGTATCGCGACCTTCCCCGGCTGGACGATGTCGGAGACGCGCGTGCCTTCCTTCCCAAAGATGCCCCAGCTCTCGGCCGCCGAGAACCTGTTGACGAGCGCGTCCTTTATCCTCTGGTCGGCCTTCTTGTCGGCCTCTATTGCCGCTATTATGTCCGAGACAGCGTACTTCTTCATCTTTACCTTGAGCTGCTTTATGACCCGCTCTATCGTCGTTCCGAACTCGTCGACGAAGGAGAAGCCGAACGTGAGTATCCAGTCCACGGCCTCGAGGTCCGAACACACGAGGTTAAAGGTCGCGTCGTAGGCTACGCCAGCTTTCTCGTATTCCTCTGCGTATCCTGTCGGGACGAAGAGCCTTGCAGCGGCAAGGCCCTGCGGCTTAAGGCCCCATTCCCTGAGCGCTTCCTTGTCCCTCTCGTTTGGGTTCTTCATGGACCAGTAGATGCCCATGGTGTCGAAGAGGACGACGGAGAGGTTGTCCCTTATCTCCGGAGGCAGGACTGCTATCTCCTCGGCTATGATGCCCGCGCTGTAGCTTTTTCCTGTGCCGCGCTTGCCGCAGACCAGGACGACGTGGGGCCTCGTGACGTCCATGAGGATGGGATTCGTCAGGTGCGCCTCTTCCCCCTTCCCGACTATGTGCTTGCCGATGAAGGCGGTCCCCTTCTCGCCGTATTTGCGCATGTCATCGGCGTCTCTTCCCACGATTATGTTTTCCATGAAAAACGGGCTCCCTGCGTATCATTTATTAATTGGCTCGGGTTATATTTATTTACTTGAAATGGGAAAATGGAGGTGTCTTTAGTGGGATTCGTTGAAGAAATACTGAAGAACAAGGAAGAACTGCTGATAAAGTTCCTCAGCCTTGTCGAGGGCAAGGAGACCAAGGCCAACGTCTGTCTTGACGGCATACAGTTCGATGTCGGCGGCACGAAGGTTCGGGTCGAGGGCAACGTCGAGTTCACGATAGTGCCCCTGAAGGGAAAAAAGAAGAAGTAGGCGCATTCTTCTTCCCCGGGAACCGAAGGCGCGACACATGAGCATGATAACCGATATACTGGAAATCATGACGGGGAAGGTCCATTTCTACCTCTCCGTCGGGAGAAAGCCAGCCATTGAAATCTTCCTGCACGACGAAAGAAAGGAGATAGTGGCGGAGATAAAGAACCCGGTCCTCGCGTTTGAACTGGGCCTGCACGAGCTTGCTAAGGGAAAAGGAAGCGGCAGCTACGTCCTGGAAAAGATAAAGGATGCGGGATACAAGGTCAAAGTCAAGTACAAGATGTTCGAAATCGAACTCTGACCTTCGTGTGTTTCGTCCAAGGCGCTAGATGTTTATTTTCCTGAAGAGGTAGGCGCCCAGGGTAAGCATGGCCGCAGCAAAGCAGGAAAGCACGGCAAGGCAGAGGATTGGATCAATGGACGACGTCCCAAGGAGGCCGTACCTTACGCCCTCCACTCCATAGGTGAGAGGATCCAGGAGTGTCATGATCTTCAGCCAGCCGGGCAGGGTCTCTATGGGAAAGAGCGCTCCCGAGAGCCCGAATATGGGGAATATCACGAAGTTCATGATGAGCTGGAAGCCGTGCATGTCGTTCATCC
>JAZDJY010000070.1:0-3488 GCA_043803615.1 Candidatus Aenigmatarchaeota archaeon
GAAAATGGCCGAGTGGCTCGAAAAGAAGGGCTTTGGAAAGAGGGTGGTCAACTACAAGCTGCGTGACTGGGGCATCTCAAGGCAGAGGTACTGGGGGACGCCCATACCGATAGTCTATTGCGACAAGTGCGGCATCGTCCCTGTTGCCGAAAAAGACCTGCCGGTGTTGCTGCCAGACGACGTGCAGTTCACCGGGCAGGGCAACCCGCTCGCCAGTCACAAGCCATTCGTTGATACAAAGTGTCCGAAGTGTGGGGGGAAGGGAAGAAGGGAGACGGACACCATGGACACGTTCGTCGACTCGTCATGGTATTTCCTGCGCTACTGCAACCCTGAGGCAAAAGGCATGTTCGACCCGGCGGCCGTGAAGTACTGGATGCCGGTGGACCAGTACATAGGAGGGGCCGAGCACGCGGTCATGCATCTCCTGTATGCACGCTTCTTCGTAAAAGTCCTCCGCGACCTCGGGCTGCTTTCCTTCGACGAGCCCTTCACGCGGCTCTTCAACCAGGGGATAGTCTACAGGGACGGCCACAAGATGAGCAAGTCATTTGGCAACGCCGTGACGCAGGAGGAGATTGCGGGAAGGTACGGCATAGACACGGCAAGGGTGTTCCTGCTCTTCGTCGCAAGCCCTGACAGCCAGGTCGAGTGGAACGACAAGGGCATCCAGGGCGCCTACAGGTTCCTTTCCAGATACCAGGGCCTCGTCTTGTCGAACGGAAAGAATATGGGAACGGGCCCGTACAAGGCGGTGAAAGTGAGGGACAGGATCCTGCAAGCCAGGATGTCCCTTGCCGTGCAGAGGATGACGTTGCAGATAGAGGACTTCCAGCTCAACCTGGCCATAGGCACGGGGATGGAGTTCCTTTCCTTCCTGCAGTCTTACGCCGCAAAAGAGGAAGTGAACGAAAAGCTATTCGGCGAGGCGGTAAGGACGCTCATAAAGCTCATGTCGCCCTTTGCCCCGCACACATCGGAGGAGCTCTGGGAGAAGGCCAAAATGAAGGGATTCGTCTCGGTGGCGCCATGGCCGCAGGCCGTGAAGGCCGACGAAAAGGCCGTGGAGATGGAGGCGATGATAGAACGCCTGCGGGAGGACATGGCAAGCGTCGTGAAGCTTTCCGGGATGACGCCAAAAAAGATACGCCTGGTCGTTTCCTCCAAGTGGAAGTACGTGATGATGGACAGGCTCTGCGCGCAGGCCGAAAAGACCAGGAACTTCGGGGAAATACTAAAAGCGCTGATGGCAGACCCGTCCCTGCGGCCGTACGGGAAGGACGTCTCGAGGATGGTGCCGGCGCTCCTCAAGAACCCGGAAAGGATGCGCGCGTGCGCGCTCTCCCAGGAGGATGAGGTTTGCGTCCTTGAGGAAATATCTCCTGAGCTTTCGGAGGCATTCGGCTGCGCAGTCTCCATCGAGACGGCCGAGAAGTCCGATTCGAAGAAAGCGTCACAGGCCATGCCCGGCAAGCCGGGGATAGAGGTAGCCTAGTTTTTCTTTCCTGCCTTCCTCATTATGGAGGCGATGAGCCCTTCGTCCCACTCGCCCTTCCCTATACCTATGACCCCGACGAGGATGAGCCACAGGCCTATCCAGTTCATGAGGGAGACGTACTCGTCGAGGAGGACTGCAGACATCACGACGGGCGTGACAATCGAAAGCGAGGATACGATCGGCACGACGTACGCGACTCTCTCGGTGTACAGCGCCTTCTGCAGGTAGAGGAAGCCCGCGGCCCCGAAGGCCAGAGCAAGCCACGACCACGGACCGAGGGCAAACGAGAAGGCAAAATCCGACCCCATCCTCACGTCCTTCATCCCTAGGTGTACGCAGAGGCCGGAAATCCCCATCATGACGCCGGACGAGATGGCATCCCGGATGTTCAGAGCGATAGCAGCAACACCCCCGCAAGTATGAGAACCACGTGAACCCACTTGGTGCCTATCTTCTCCCCGAAGAACAGCCATCCGGCAACGAGGGGAACGACCATGGACACCGCAAGCACGGGCTGCACCAGCGAGATGGGTTCGTAGCCCAGGGCGGCAAGGTAGAGGAGCAGGCCGCAGAAGCCGACGATGACCGAGAGCCTCCAGTTCCTGTCCATCGCGAGCTTGCCCAGTGAGAAGCCCTTCATGCCCATCATGCTGCGCTTCTGCAGGACCGTAGAGGCCCCGAGGAGCAGGGCTGCCGCAATGGAAAGCATGGCGCCTAGCATGAAATATTATAGAATCGGTGCCATTAATTATTATGAGCATGGGTAAGGTGTTGCTGCATTTCGCGGCCAGCGTGATAATACTTGCGGTGATGCTGCAGCAATGGGTCGGCATCTCGAGCATCTGGCTGACCATGCTCACCATAGACCCGCTCTACTTCCTCCTCATAATAGCGATACCCTTCATCGTCCTCTACGTGTACAGCTACCGCTGGAAGCTGCTCCTCGAAAGCGTCGGCTTGAAGGTGAGCCAAAACGACGCCTTCAGGTACGCGCTCATAGGGATGCTCTTCGACAACCTGACGCCCATGTCGAGGTTCGGCGGGGAACCGGTAAAGGGGTACATGCTTGCCGACGCGAAGAATTTCCCGAAGAAGAGGGTGTTCGCAAGCATCGCAGTCGACACCGTGATAACGCTCATCTCCATCATAGGCCTCTTGTACTTCTCCACCATCGGCCTTGCGACGTACGGAATAATGGACACGCCGACGGTCTTCCTGATAATAGCGTCGGCCGTGATACCGACGATGCTGACCGCATACTTCGTGTACAACCGCAGCCTATTCATAAGTGTTACCGGGGCCATGTCCAAGGCCATCGGAAAGATACAGTCAAAGTCCGCGGGTAACATTGAGAAAGAAGCGCTCAAATTCCGGGAGATGATTAAGATGTCCGTGAAAAGGAAGGACATCCTGGCAAAGAGCCTTATGATATCGGCGGCCGAAAGGCTGCTCGAGATAGCGGGACTCTACGTGATATTCGCCGCGCTCGGCTATCCCATCAGCCTGCAGTCGTGCGCAATCGTGACAAGCGTCGGGATAATAGCGGGCAACGTCCCGTTCCTTCCGGGCGGGCTCGTGCTGTTCGAGTCGAGCAGCATCCTGGCTCTCGGCGCCCTCGGCGTCCCGGTCCTCACAGGGACGACTGCAATCCTCATACTGCGCTTCTCCAACTACTGGCTCATGACGTTTGTAGGCCTTCTCGTGAGCTGGGGCGGCGGGATAAACCTTTCCGAAAGGAAGCACAAGGCATTTAAATTCGGCCTGTGAACTATAATCTCATGAACAAGGGCGATTGGGTAAGGATAGAGTACACCGGGAAGGTCAAGGCAAACGGCGAAATCTTCGACATCACTAGCGCAGCCGAGGCGAGAAAGCACGGCATCTTCGAGGAGAAGAAGGAATACGGACCGTCGCTCATCATAGTCGGCGCGGGGTCCATGATGCCCGGCGTCGAGAAGCATTTGCTTTCCATGAAGGTCAGCGAGAAGAA
>JAZDJY010000071.1:0-3869 GCA_043803615.1 Candidatus Aenigmatarchaeota archaeon
TAATATCTGTTAAATTTGAATGATTATAAATTTATCGTTAAGGGGCACGGGCGGATTGCACATAACTACGCTTTCGATAGCTTTGTTTGGATGATACGTAGACGTGTGTGCGTTATCGGTAGTTTTCGGATGAGCTGGAAAGGTCGGCAGATATTTATTTGAGTTCTGCGTAAAGATGTGATGGAAAAACTGGTCGACCTGACGGAGAAGGCGTTCCTCGGCGAGTTCATAAAGCTCTCGCCGAAGGTCAACGAGCTTTCCGAGATTCTCTGGTTCGTTTTCAGGATGGGCGGCTCCGTGACCCGCGGGATAATAACCCCGAGGTTTCCAGACGCAGACGGCGACATACATAACCTCGTCGAGAGGGGGATACTGCGGGAGATGGACGCGGGAAAGGAGAGGATTGTAGCATTCAGCGACGGATTCGAGGGAAGGCTTCTGAGCAAGAACTTAAGCGACATAACGGTCAACGACATATTCGACATACTCATCGACACCTACCCAAAGGAGGTGGGAAAGAGATACAAACTGAACGACCTCATGAAGAGGCTCTCGACCGTGATGGCGGCCATAATAACCCACGCCACGCCTGAAGAGCCAGCCTTCCTCAATAAGGTCTTGAGGGCGGCAGGCGAGGATGCCGCAGGAAGCGTGACGCCGGAGTCCATCAACCAGTCCAAGGACATGCTCGAGTACTACCTGCACAAGTATCTGGACCTCGTCCAGCCCGTAGGCTCCTTTGCCGTGAACCTTTCAGGCAAGGCTGCGCAGATAGTCGCAAGGAGCCCGGAGCTTTCCGGAGTCTACAAATCGCCCAGGTCGGCCGATGGCGAGAAAAAGCCTACGCTTGCGGGAAGAAGCGCTGGCTCTGCAGGGAAGGGCGGCGACTAGAGATACCTTCCCCAGCACGAATACTGGCTTTTGCAGTCCATGTCGCAGCACGACCTGCAGAGGTCCTTCCTCATCCTAAGACACCTCACGGTAGTCGATATGGCCCCGCAGTCCGAGCATCTCGGGAAGAGCATTTGGAAACGCCCATTTTAAGTCTTCACCCCCTGTCTTAAATTCCTTTCATTTCTACTCACGTAGTCAGATTCCCATTCTTTCGCAACCCGCAACGGTTTTTAATCACGCGCCCAAAAACATGTAATGGTCGAGATAGTATTCCTCGGGACAGGCTCGGGCGTCCCCACGCCCAAGAGGAACCACGCAGCCATCTGGATGCGCCACGAGGGCGAATGCATGCTCTTCGACTGCGGCGAGGGAACCCAGAAGCAGCTGATAAAGGCAGGCCTGAACTTCATGAAGATAGACCGCATATTCATCACCCACTGGCATGCCGACCACTGGGCCGGGATAATAAGCCTGCTCCTCACCATGAACCTCGAGTGCAGGAAGAGGCCGCTGCACATCTACGGCCCCGAGGCGGAAAGGTTCGTGCGGGACATACAGGACCTCGGGTACTGGGGTGTGGGCTTTCGGCTCGTGCCAGTCGAGGTCCCCTACGAAGGCGACGGCATTTCCACGGTGGAGGAGACGGATGAGCTCGTCTTCACGTCAGTCCCGGTGCTGCACTCCGTGCCGGCCGTCGCGTACGCGCTCAAGGTGAAGGACAGGATCAACGTCGACATAAAGAAGGCGGAGAAGCTGTACGGGATCAAGCAGGGACCGCTCGTGGGAAAGCTCAAGGAGGCAGGAGAGGTCACGGTCGGCGGCAAGAAGGTGACCTTGGACGACGTCGGCTACGTGAAGAAGGGCCAGAAGATCGTCTATTCCGGCGATACCGCGCCCTGCGAGGGGATAGTGAGGCTTGCCGCGGGAGCAGACGTGCTCATCCACGACACGACCTTCACCGAAGAGGTGGAGGACCGCAAGCACACCGGGGCAAAGGAGGCCGCGGTGATTGCAAAGAAGGCAGGCGTTGGAAAGCTCATGCTCACGCACTTCTCGAGGCGCTACGCCGACGTTTCGGAGCTAGAGAAGGAGGCGAGGAAGACTTTTAAGGATTCCTTTGCCGCAGAGGACTTCATGAGGATTGAGGTTTAGCCTTCTTTGATTCCCGCACGTTCTCGTACTGGCTCCAGTCGCTTTCGATGCCCTCCTCGACCAAAGCCATGTACCGTTCCATGTCATCGGTTATCCTGTCCCGCAGGCCAGCAAGGTAGTCCGCCTTTTTCATGCCGGCGGGAATCCTGCCTATGATTCTTGCTTTGGTGAAATTCCCAAGCTGCGGCATCACCGTCCCGATGAGGAAGTGCCTGAGGTCTTCTTCTTTCATCGGCATGACCTCGTTCTTCCTTATTATCATCGATTTGTATTTCTCGCCCGGGACCTGCCAGAGCCTGAGCCGGTCGCTTCCTATCTGCAGGGACCTGACGAGCCCATTACCGCTTTCTTCGCGGTACATGTTTATGGAAAGCTTCGTCTTGTACGACGTTTCGTCGTAGGTGTCATAGAACTCTATGGGCTTTTCATACTTCATGGTCTGCCCGTTTTCGTAGCCTCTCCATTTTCCCATGAGAGTGCATTGGAGGCAAATTTTAAAAACCGGAATGGTGCGGGGACTCTTACGCCTTGGCCATCATAATCCTTTCACGGGTGGCCTGATCCATATCATCAATCGATACTCCGAAAGTGTGCATCGTCTGCCTGGCCCATCCCAGCTTGTTCAAGCCATCTAAGGATGGATAGGCCCCATGCTTGCCATCCATGGTGTCCGCTATCAGCTCGGCCATCTCTTCCTTACTGGGCTCAAGGATGACGGCGAACCTGATGAGCTCGTCATGCTCGTAGTCTATGTCCTTTCCCGTTATGACTTCCCTGTATATCTTTCCGGTGTCGAGCTTTCCGCCATTCAGGAACGCACTCCTCGCCGCGTGCTGGAGTTCGAGCCCCTTGAAAATCTCAGGCATGGGCGTCATGGTGAATCCGGCGATGTAGTGCCTGGCATTGTCGGCAGGGCTTAATTTGTGGTCCGGGGCGTAATTGTCTGTGTATGCTTTCATGAGGAATGGAATGGATGCCAAGTTTTAAAAATCGAAGTCCATGATGTCCCCGCATCGAGCGCATGGGCTGCCATGGAAGGCCCGCAGTGAAGGCACCCCTCACTTCATCATGTCCTTGTACAGCCGTTTGCGTTTTGCCTTCCTCTTTTCCTTATCGTCCGGCTTGAAGCCCCTGCACTCGGCGCAGGCGTAAATCCACCTGCTCCCAATCTGCGCCTGCTTGACGTCCCGTGTGACGAGACCGCACTTCTCGCAGGCCTCGGGCTTGAATCTCCTGCTTGGCTCGGCCATAATCATTTTTGCAGCCGTCCGTTAAAAAGGGCACCCATCCGGGCAGCAAGGCTTTTATAAGGCTGCGCTATAAATTAATTCCAATCGAGAATCGTTGCTGATGCACATGAAGGCCGAGATAATATCCGAGAAGGAAAACCACCTCATGAAGAGGAAGGACTACTGGATGCTCGTCGAGCACGCCGGGAAGGAGACCCCAAACAGGCACGACCTGCTCCCGGAAATCGCAAAGAAGCTCCACGCCGCCGAGGGCACGATAGTCCTGTGCAAGATATTCAGCGAGAGAGGCAGGGGAGCGAGCAGGGTCAAGGTCCAGGTCTATTCTGACGCAAAGCACCTGCCCAAGGGGAGCACTGCAAGGCAGGAGAGGAAGGTCAAGAATTACGTTGAGAAGCGCAAGAAGGCGGCGCCGGCAGCTGAAGCTGAGGCTCCGAAGGAGAAGCCAGCCGGAGATGCCGCGCCCGCGAAGGCCAAGAAGGAGAAGCCGGCCGGGGATGCCGCTATCGCAGAAGAAGACGGTGATGAGTGAGCATGGGCGAAAAGAAGGCAAAGACCAAAGAGAAGAAGCAGAGG
>JAZDJY010000072.1:0-5637 GCA_043803615.1 Candidatus Aenigmatarchaeota archaeon
ACGTAATAGTTGAAGTCATGGAAGGCGAAAGGAATGACCTGATAAAGGCCGCCTCCGCGGTCATGGAAAAGGACGAAAAGATGACGGTAGTGCTTTGCAGCCCGTCAGGAGACCTCATCGTGATGAGCAAGGTTAAGGACGCTGGCGCGATAGTCGCAAAGATATGTGGAGCGTGCGGCGGCAAGGGCGGAGGCAAAGGCCAGCTCGCGCAGGGAAGGATAGAGAATACAGGAAAACTCAAGAGCGTAAAGCTTTAAGGAATTGTCAGATGTTCCTCAGGATGCATTCCCTGGGCTGCACGACGGAGTTATCGCAGAAGACGTCGACGAGGTTTGAGGCGGTGACGTTGTCAAGCGGTATGACGTCACCGTCCGGGGCTATCATCTGGTCCATGGTCTGGTTGCCTGCGGAGATTGCTACCGCCTCGAGGACGACTACGTCGCTAAAACGCGCGGCGAAGTTCTCGTACATGGCCTTCCTGTCTAGTGTCTCCGGATTCATGACGTAGAGATACTCTATGAGCACGTATCCGCTCTTCAGTATTGTTATCTTCTCGGTTCCCGTAAGGAGCCTGTCGTATACCTTCTCTATCTTCACTCCCTGTGGCGTGGTCTTTATGTTGTAGCTTACTGCCATGCCTATCGCCCACGTCACCATCATGACGGCGACGAAAAGCGAGAAGACGAACTTCCTGTCCAGTTTCATGACTTTATTTTCCTTCTTAATCTTAAATAGCTGACGACCTGCTGCTCGGAGAGCGATGGGTCGGAAAGCTTCACGAGCTTCACCTGCAGGCCTATGGCCTGTAGCTCCGGAGGTGTTACTACCTCCACGATGTGCCCCATGTAGAGGTCTAGTGTCCTTGATACCGTCCACTTGTGAAGGCCCGTCCGCCGTGCTATCTCTGAAACCGTGATGAATCCCTCACCCTCGGACGATGCCGCCTTGAGCGCCCGGAATATCCGCACGACATTCAGGGGAGTCGCCTTGTAGTGCCTTGCCACATCGTCCTTTCCTGCCATAAGACTATTATCCCGCAGGTCATTTTTAAAAAAGGCCCAAAGTGAAAAAATGAATAGCCCTGGGCGGATTTCCGTTCCGCTTTCCCATTTCTCGTTCTTGAACTTTTGCGCGCCTGCTTTTGTGCACGCGAAAGCTGCCGGAAAAGCGGGCCTTCGAACCGCCGTCCCCGGCTTTCCCCGCTCTCATCGCCTTCTAACAGGCTCATCTCTTCAGGACGAAAAAAGCCCCAAAGGCCGGTATCCTTGGCCGCTAGACGACAGGGCTATCCGGTTAATAGTTTTGGCAAGTGTCTATTTAAATAAATCTTTGGGCCTATCAGGAGCCCGAGGACGCCTGCGATGCTACCTTCCAGCCGGCGGCTTTTGCGTCCTCCAGGACCTTTGCCCCTTTATGCGTTATGAGGAAGCACTTCTCTCCCATGGGCTCGATTACATTGACGCATTCAGTGGAAAGGAGCGTCGAAAGCATGACGTCGACCCCGTCGGGCCTGCCGAACTCGGCCTTTATCTCGCGGGACCTTGCAAGAAGCTTTTTGTTTAGAATCTGAAGTATCCTCAGTTCATCCTCGCTTGTCACACAGCTTCACCTACAGACAAGCTGCTGCCTTACGTTCTTCACGGCATCCTTTCCCGCGAGGTGCTCGACTATCGCAAGGGAAAATTCCATTGCAGTCGCGGGCCCCTGTGAGGTTATGATGTTGCCGTCGATTATGGTCCTTTCGTTCCTGGGCTTGGGTATGTACTTCTCCAGGCCCGGATAAACTGTCGCCTTGACGTTTGCGAGAATCCCTGCCTCGGCAAGGACGGTCGGCGCCCCGCATATGGCCGCGACAAGCTTCCTGTCCCGGTGAAAATTGCCCACGAGCTTCATCAGCCTCCCGGACTTGGAAAGGTTCGTATAGCCGGGAGAGCCGCCGACGAGCACGAGCGCATCGAAGTCCTTTTCGACGGCCGAATCGAGCTTGGTGTCCGCCATGACCCTCACGCCGTGGCTTCCGCTTATCATCGTGCCCGGGATGCCTGCCGTCGTCACCTTTATGCCGGCCCTGCGCAGAACGTCAACTACGGTCATGGCCTCTATCTCCTCAAAGCCCTCGGCGAGCGGAACAAGCACGTTCATGACAGCACCATTTCCCGGTTCAAAAGTGACGGCTACATATCATTTGGCATGCCGATATAAATGCGTTTTGGTCAGGAAAAGCATAAGTTTTTATAATCGGGAAGCGAATGTTAGTAGAGGGATAAAATGGCCGTAATAGGACTCAACCTGAATTCGATACAGGCAAAGAAGCAGTCAGCGGTTCCAAGGCAGGACATAAAGGTCAACAGCACGCCCATGATAACGGGCGTGAAGGAGATAGACCTTCCGAACCTTTCGAAGAAGGCGCTTTCGATAGACTTCGAGTTCCTCACGAGGTACGAGCCTTCCTTCGCAAGCATTGCGATTGAGGGCTCGCTCCTCTACCTTGCGGACAACAACAAGGAACTGGTGAGTGAGTTCGCGAAGAACAAGAAGCTGCCGGAGAAGGCCTCGATGGAGGTGCTGAACTACCTGTTCAGGCACTGCCTCCTGAAGGCATCGATCCTTGCCGAGGACCTGCAGCTTCCGCCGCCGATGCCGATGCCTAAGATAACGCCCAAGAAGTAAGCATCTTTTTGTACGAGGCAGGGCACGCTCACAGCAGCGAATAGCCCAGGATTATGAGCCCTATAATCAGTATCCCGACGAAGGCTAGCTTCATGAGCGTCTTCACGGAGCCGAGAAGGAACTTGGCTGTAAGGAAGCCAACGACTGCTATCACCGCGAGGGCCACCCCGATGCCGAGGAGCCCGCCCCCCGTCGTAAGGAACGAAAGAGCAGAAAGGAGCCTTTCTGCCATGCCAAGCAGGTTCACCATGGTCCCCACAGTGCTTTCTGCCATCATCTTGATGATGTCCAGCAGCACGTATGCAGCGCCCTCGGCCATCTTAAGGTATTGCCGCCCCTACTAAAAAATCAGAAGAACTTGCTGAGACTTTCCTGCCCGCCCTTTTTGAGCGCTGCTTCAAGTGCAAAAAGCGTGCTGTCTATCCTTTCCGGGGAAAAATCGTGGCCGATGAGTATTTCCCTCAGCTTTTGGAGGTCGGGCTGCGCGTACTCTATACTGACTTCTGCGGCCGGAGGGTTCATGAAGAAAGCCAGAAGCTCCTCTGGCGCAACGTCGAAATCCCATTCGATGTCCTTCATGACGCGCTGTAGCGTTCCATTGCGCCTGACTATCTCAAGGCCTTTCTTTGGGCCTATGCCCTTCACCCCGCCGGGATTGTAGTCCGTCCCGACGAGCAGGCCTATCATCACGAGCTGCTCCCGCGTTATGGATATGGACGAAAGCATCGCAGAAAGCTCCACCATCTCCGGGCTCACTTTTACGTACGACTCCTTCCCCGGAAGCTTCCTCTTGCCGCTCACCCCGAGGTTTCGGACCAGCCTCTCGGCGCCGAAGAGCAGGCAGTCCCAGTCCTGCGACCCGCACGCGTAGGCAAGCCCCATCCTGTTCATGTACGACGCCTGGGCCTCGCCTTCGCTTGGACCCTGCACGCACTGCACGCCCATGGCGGATAAGAGCTTCCTCGCCTCGGAAAGCATCTCCCCGGTCACGCTTGACGTCTGCTGGGAGTAGAGCCTTATCTTTGCCGTGTCGCCCTCTTTTACGGCCTCCGCAAGCCTTCTCCCAGCCTCCTCGCGGATCTTCCTCCTCTCATCCTGCACGCCTTTCTTGAATGATGGGGGCTGCCCGTCGAAGACGAAGACCGGCCTGATGCCCGCCTCCATGAGCCTTGATGTCCTGTAGAAGAGCCCGGAAAGGTGCGAGGTGACGTCGCCTTTGGAATCCTTGAGCGGCTCGCCAGTGAACCTGTCCCGAATTATCGAAAGGAACTGGTAAATCATGTTGAGGGCGTCTATTGCGACGACTTTTCCTGACAGGTCCGAAAGCTGCGTCTCCTTTGGGGACGCTATCTCCCGCAGGTTTACTCCCATGAGAACACCATTAGCGGCTTGCCATGTGAAGCTCCAGCATCTTCACGTAGAGCTCCGCGCTCGAAAGGCGCCTTCGTGCGCCGGCAAAGTCCCCGGCGGCAGCGGCCCTCTTCATGCCTTCAAGCTCCAGGCGCAGCTTGTTCTGCCACTTCCGTTCGTCCTCCCTGACCCCGCCTGCGCTTATCCTGTCCAGGTATGCTTCAAGCTGCCTTACGACCACCATGAGCGAGTCCATCTTCTGCGAGCCGCTCGGCGGTATGGGCCTTCCGGACGATGGGACTATCACGACTTTCGCCTTGTCCTGCTTTTTCCGAAACATGCCCAGGATGGAAACGGAGCAGAAGGTAAGCAGTATGCCGTAAACGACGGCGCAGCCTTGCGCCGCAAAAAAGGAAAGCTCCGGGAACATGTTAAGTTATTCCCCTGCGTCTTTTAAGGGTTTTGCCTCATTCCTTGAACTCTATGTCTATCTTGATGCCCTCGGGTATGGGAAGCCTGACGACCTGACGCAGCGCCCTGTCGTTTGTCCCTATGTCTATGACGCGCCTGTGTATCCTCATCTCCCATCGGTCCCAGGTCGCGTTGCCGTGGCCCGTGCCGTCGCCGCATGGGGTCTTGAGCGTGGTCACCTTGAGCTTCTTCGTGGGAAGCGGCATCGGTCCCCTGGTCGAGACGCCGTACTTCTTTGCGATGCCCTTTATCATCTCGCATATCTCTTCCAGTTCCTGGTAGTTCCTTCCCGCGAGCTTTACCCTTGCGTATTCCATAATCTTTACCTCTTGCTCCTCTGCTTGTACCTTCTGGGGCCCTGCGAAGACCTTGGAGGCTTGTGGGGCTCGGTCCTTCTCGGGTCGTAGACGAGCATGTTCCGATCGTAGGACATGAACAGCTTCCTCACGCTCTCGCCCATGGCCTCGGCAAGCGCCCTTGCCACGGCCTGCCTTGCCGCCTGGGCCTGCCCGATGACTCCGCCGCCCTTCGTCTTGGCCCTGATGTTATACTTCTTCCAGTCTTCGCCGAGGAGCATGAGCGGCTCCATGATGAGGAGCCTTGCCGTCTCGTTTCCTATCTGGTCGAGCGGCTGGGAATTGATGGTTACGAGGCCAGTCCCCGGGGAAACGCTTGCGTTTGCCACGGCCTTCTTCCTCTTTCCAGTGGCAAAAGAAGCCTTCTTCACCGGTGCAGCAGCCTTCTTTTGTTCCTTCATAACCTCTCCGCAATCTTTGCAAGCGTCACGAACTTGTGCTCGCCCTTGTTTTTCGTGCCTTCAATCACCGTGAACTCCTTTCCCGCAAGCTCGGCGGGTATAGAGATAAAGGCCTTGAATCTTTTAAAAGCTTGGCCGCCGCGGGCCGTCCTGTAGGGGAGCATCCCCCGAACCGTCCTCTTGAAGACCATCTCGGAGCTCTTGGGATAGAAAGGGCCGTGGTATGGGTCTCCCCTTGCCCTCTTCACCCTGAATTCCTTGAAAATCATCTCGGGGTTGCCGGTGATTATGGCCTTCTCGGCGTTGACCACGCTCACGGTCTCGCCGTTCAGGACGAGCTTTGCAATCTCTGATGCAAGCCTTCCGAGAATCTGGTCCTTTGCGTCTAT
>JAZDJY010000073.1:0-3115 GCA_043803615.1 Candidatus Aenigmatarchaeota archaeon
AGGTCTATCCACATGCCCCATGGCGTCAGGAAGCCCAGGTGCACGAACTCGAGAGCTGCGGATATGGCCGCAAGCGCTGCAGCGGCGGTAATCTCATAGCTTTTCATAGCCTATGACCTCCACCTTCACGCTGTCCCCGTCGGAGAGTTTCAGCCTGTCCCTCAGGTTAAAAGGCGATATGACCTCGAGGACCTCGGGCCCGTAGTGGGTCCGCTCGGGCAGTATGACGGCCCCGTGCACGCCGTTTATCAGGCAGGGGAAGCACTTCAGGGCCCCAAACGTCCTGCCGTCCTTTTTGAACGGAGGTATCTTGACGCCATGAAGGGAAGACATCTTTTCCTTGTAGTGGCCGTCGAATGCCATGAGCCTCACGTTGAGCGTCCCGGGGAACGGCTCAAAGCCCAGCGTCTCCGTTATCCTTTTGCTGTACTCGTCGAGCCCTATGTAGTATCCACCCTCGCTCATGCCACTCACCACGACCCCCCTCATCATGAACTTGTTGCATCCCGAGAGGGCCTCTATGAGGCCGTTCCTCATGTCCACCATGAGCTTTCGGCCTTCCGGGCTTATCTGGACCATGTAGCCCCTTATGCCCTGCTGCCTTTCCGTCAGGTCCTTTTTTTCAAGCACGAGGAGCCACCGGCTGACGCTCTGCTGGGACATGCCAAGGTCGTGCCCGACGCCAGACGTCGTGACGGCTATAGACCTTGTCATCGCGCCGTTCTTTGCAAGGTAGATGAGGATGTCGAGCGCTTCCATACACTTAGTTGCTACCCATATTTAAGTAGATTACCCGCAAGTCGGTGGAAGCGTCGAAAAGTCTAAATCGGCAGAAGCTATTATAAAACTACACGCGGATTATTTCTTTAATGATGTTATGGTGATTTACTCCCACAGCAGGATATCCTGCTTCCAGAAGTGCCCGCACAAGTTCAAGCTCAAGTACATCGAGAAAGTCAAGCCCGAGACCGAGCAGACAATAGAGGCCTTCATGGGGTCCGTCGTGCACAAGTCCTTGCAGAAGCTTTACTCGGACGCCAAGTTCCAGAGGATTCCGTCGCTTGACGACTTCCTGCTCTACTATGGCGCCGCCTGGGCAAAGGAATGGAATCCGTCTATAACGATTGTCAGGAAGGAATACTCGGCCGAGAACTACCGCAAGATGGGCGAGAAGTACCTTGCCGACTACTACAGGAGGCACTATCCCTTCGACCAGGCAAAGACCGTGGGCCTCGAACAGCGCGTCGTGATAGACCTGGACGGGGACGGAAAGTACAAGATGCAGGGCTACATAGACAGGCTGTCCTACCTGGGCGACGGAAGCTACGAGATACACGACTACAAGACCAGCGCCTCGATGCCGCTCCTGCAGTATCTGGAGGACGACAGGCAGCTTGCCCTCTATGCGCTCGCTGTCCTGAAGAGCTACCCCAACGCAAAGGACGCAAAGCTCGTCTGGCACTTCCTCTCATACGACGAGCAGGTCACGCTGCAGAAGACGCCGCAGGAGCTGGAAGAGCTGCGCAAGTCCGTGATATCGGACATAGAGAGGATTGAGGCCGCAAAGGATTACCCGACGAAGACCTCTGCCCTCTGCGACTGGTGCGAGTTCCGGGTGATGTGCCCTGAGTGGGCGCACGTGGCAAAGACCGAGGTCCTCTCCATCGGCGACTTCACCAAGGACAGCGGAGTGGACCTGGTGAACAGGTACGCCGAGCTCTCCGCGAAAAAAGGCGAGGTGGAAGGGGAGCTTGATGAGGTCAGGCAGAAGCTCATAGCTTTCGCAAAGGAGAACAACGTGAGGATGGTGGCGGGCTCTTCCTACAACGCGAAGATATGGACAGCCGAGAAGCTTAGGTTCCCCGGAAGGGAAGAGCCGGGGCGCGCCGAGCTCGAGGGCTTCCTGAAGAAGGCCGGGCTCTGGGGCGACGTCTCCAGCCTGGACACCTACGCGCTCTCAAGGCTCATGGACAAGCCCCCGTGGCCGAAGGACATAACGAGCGCCATAGAGGGCCTCGGAAAGAAGGAAATGCTTGCAAAGGTCTACCTCAACAAGAAAGAAGAAAAAGACTAAAAGCCTTCCGGCTGAAAAGGACGAATCTGTAAAAGCAAACAAAGCAAAAGAGCTTTGGCTTCTTTACCTGTGCACTATCACGTGCTCGGGCACGAGGAGAATCCAGTCCTGCTCGATTCCGACGATGTCGCCGTTCTGGGCAACGACCGTCCTCTTGAGCCTCTCGACGACCCTCTTCAGTTCGCCCAGGTCTTTTTCCCTGATGGATTTTACCTTCAGGAGGACGATGTTGCCCTCCCTGAGGAACTTGAGCACCTTCTCGGTGTCGGAGAATTCAGCGATGCCTTCTATGACTATGCCCATCTTGCCGGCGCCTGCAGGTGGCCTCCCGCCGCCTACCGAGCCCCCGACGTCAACCTCTATGTACTCTTCCTGGATTGAACCAGAAGACTTCGACCTTGATCTGTCGGACGCCATGAAGCTCTTGCCAGCGTCCCTTATCCTTTGCATTACCATATTACATCATTATGAGCACGGATATTTAAAAGCTTTTTTGCCCGGGGTTTTCACTTCAGGACTTCAAGCCTGGATATGACGTCCCAGAGGACGGTCCTTGCGTGGACCGAGAGGTTGGGGTCTCCTGAAATTTCCTCGAGTATGGACGCCGCCTCGGCAATCTTCATGCTCTTTGCGTCCCCGGCGGAAGGCCCCCTCAGCATCCCGAGGCTTTCATCTATGCAGGCCTTGACGTTCTTCGGGACGCCCCTGTCGTTGAGGACGTTTTCAAGCAGCGAAATTATCTCCTTCGTCGCAGGCATCTAAATCCCCGCCTTTTCGAGCTTTCCCTTGAGCTCCTCAAGCTTTCCCTTTATGCCTGCCTCGCTCTTCTCCATGGTCCTGAGCCGAAGCATCGCAAGCTCCTTCTTCCCCTCGACGTCCTTTTTTGCCTCGTCCCTTGAGACCTTCACGAGGATGGGCCCGGTTATCTTGTAGACGTCGCCTTCCCCCGGCTTTGAAAGCTCATCGAGCGCTTTGCCCGTTTCCATCACCTGCATGTTGAGCGCTTCCTTCTGGCTTTCGACCATCTGCAGCTGCTGCTGG
>JAZDJY010000074.1:0-4470 GCA_043803615.1 Candidatus Aenigmatarchaeota archaeon
TGCCATCTCCACCGAATATTTCTTCAGGTCCATTCTAGACACCCGGGTACGTTATGTGTATGAAGGCCAGGAACGAGATGTTCATGAGCGGCAGCGCGACCCACGTCATGAGGTTCACCACTTCGGACGAGGAAAAGCCGCCGAGGATGTCGCCGCCCAGGATGCTCATCGTCGCCAGCGTGGACAGCATGAAGAGGGGGGCGGCAACGAGCAGCGCGGTGTATATGTCGGCATAGGTCGAGAGCGTCTGTATGTACTTTTCCCTCTTTATCCTGTACTCGAAAAGCGCCTTGTCAGACATCCCGTGCAGGTAGGCCGTGAGGTCCCCTCCGGTCTCTATGGTCGAGCTTATGCCAAGGAGCGCCTCCTTCAGCTGCTTTGATGGCGTCTGGGAGGCCACCGACTTCATGGCCGAGACGCTCGACGAGCCAAACGTCCTTATGTTCTTCACTATCATGGATGCCTCTACGGATATCTCGCCGTACTCCTTGAATCCCGCGATGAGGTTGAACATGAACTCGGGAGGTATCCCCGACGAGGCCGTCGCCGCCATGTGCGTTATCGCAAAAGGCATGTTGTTGTCTATGGAGTTTGCCCTGCTCTTGGAACGCTGTATGGGGTAGAGGTAGAACCCCAGGAACGTAAACGACGCCGAAAGGACCGGGATGAACGCAAGCATTATGTAGTAGTAGAGGTAGAACGTCTCGACGAGGAAGCCGAATACGATAATGACGGCCGCAAGCGATACGACGTAGGCGAGCATGGACGTGAGGAATATGACGCAGACCCACGTCTTCAGGAGGACGTTTATCCTCGCCCCCCTGATGTGTTGCCTGAGGGGCTCGAAGTCCTTTATGTCCTTCTCGACGAGCCAGCCGAATGCCTTCTGCGCCAGCTTTTCGTACAGGGGATGCATGCCTATTCCTTTGATTATTGGCCCCGATTCTTATTAAGTTTCAAAAGCCGGTTAAACCATTTAAATCTCACCTGCATGGAATTAGTCATGCTTTCCATGGAAGAGCTCCTGGCCGAGATTTCCGGCAAGTCCAAAAAGAGCGAAAAAGAGCTGAAGGCGCTCATAAAAGAAAAGCAGGCCGAGCTTTCAGACCTGGTGTCCGAGGAGGGTGCGGCCTACATAGTGGGAAGGGAGCTTGGGGTGGAACTCGCCAGAAGCGCGAGGAGGAGCCTCAAAATCGCCAACATAATCCCAGACATGAGGACGGTGGACCTGAAGGCAAGGGTCGCCGCCGTGTTCGAGCCCAGGGAGTTTGACAAGAACGGCAAGAAAGGCACAGTCGCGGGCATAATGCTTGCCGATGACACCGGGACCATAAGGCTTCCCCTCTGGAACGAGGAGGCCGACATTCTCAAGAAGGCGGGCATAGCACAGGGCGATGCCGTCGAAATCACGGGCGCCTGGGCGAAGAAGGACACGTACAGGGACGGCGCGGAGCTGCGGCTTGGGAAGAACGGCCGGATATGCAAGGTCGAGGGAAGCGACGTCCCGGACGTGGAGATTTCGCGCGGGAGTGGGGAAATGAGGCAGACCGGGAGGATGTATGTAAAAGACCTTTTGCAGGGGACAGCGTCGTCCGTCAGGGGCTGCCTCGTCCAGGTGTACAAGAAGAAGCCATACTTCGACGTGTGCCCGAAATGCGGCAAGACCGTGCAGGACAAGGACGGGTCATTCTCGTGCGCCGAGCACGGCGCGGTTTCCCCGTCGCACAGCCTGCTCCTCACGGGCGTCATAGACGACGGGACGGGAAACATCCGCGCGGTGTTCTTCCGGGACCTCGCGGAAAAGGTCTTTGGGAAGAATTCCGACGACGTCAAAAAGGAGTTCATGGACAGGGGCCTGGACGCCTTCTGGGAGGGCTTCTCCTCGACGGGCAGGGAATACGTCGTGGAGGGAAGGGTCAGGCTGAACGACTTTAGCAAGGAGCTTGAGATGATAGCAAGCTCGGTTTCCGAAGTCGACGCAAGGCAGGAAGCGCAAAACATACTGAAAGATTTAGGCGAGTGAGGCACGGATTCTAGCGGCATAGCGGAACGGCACCCTTCCCTCACCTTTTTATTTGTTTCCCATGGCAACATATTCATGAGGCACGAAGCGATTCGGTTCAAGAGGGGACAGAGGGTTCTTGGAGAGTTTATAAATCTCCAGTTGAAGTAATCCACGGTGAGAGCATGACAGAGGAATCGATTGAAAAGGTCCCGGGCATCGGGGAAAAGACCGCGGAGAAGCTCAGGGAGAGCGGATTCACGGAAATCATGAGCATCGCGGCGTCTTCTGCCGGCGTGCTCTCGGCTGCGACCGGGATAGGGACCGACACTGCCGAGAAGATAATCGCGGAAGCAAGAAAGATGCTCAAGATGGGCTTTGAGCCCGCAACGGAAGTGCTCAAGAAGAGGCAGCACATCGGAAGGATAAGCACCGGTTCCGTGGAGCTGGACAAGATGCTCGGCGGAGGGGTGGAGACCCAGGCACTGACCGAGATGCACGGGGCATTCGGTTCTGGCAAGTCCCAGCTGGGCCTGCAGCTTTCGGTCAACGTCCAGCTTCCAAAGGACAAGGGCGGGCTTTCCGGGAAGACCATATTCATAGACACGGAAGGGACGTTTAGGCCGGAAAGAGTCCAGCAGATGGCGCAGGCCGCAGGCCTCGACCCGCAGAAGGCGCTTGCAAACATATACGTAGCCAAGGCCTACAACAGCGACCACCAAGTCATACTCGCAGAGAAAGCCGACGATCTCCTCAAGGAGGGTGGGGTGAAGCTCATAGTCGTCGACTCGATAACTTCGGCCTTCAGGTCCGACTACACGGGCAGGGGAACGCTTGCCGACAGGCAGCAGAAGCTCAACAGACACCTTCACCAGCTCCAGAAAATGGCCGACATGTACAACGCCGCCGTCTATATGACAAATCAGGTCATGTCAAGGCCGGACGTGCTCTTCGGCGACCCGACGGCGCCGATAGGCGGCCACATACTGGGCCACCAGGCGACTTTCAGGGTTTATCTTCGCAAGTCCAAGGGTGACAAGAGGATAGCAAGGCTCATAGACTCGCCATCCCTTCCGGAGAGCGAGTCCGTGTTCAGGGTCACGCCCGAGGGCATCAGGGACTAGGACGCCTGCGGGTAGCGAAAAGGAAACGGAGTTTTGCGTTATGGGAACTGCTAGAATTTCAGCCGTAAGGATGAAGGACCTCCCGGCAAACGAGAGGCCCAGGGAGAGGCTCTTAAGCCTCGGCCCGGAGGCCCTCAGCAACACCGAGCTTCTCTGCGTGCTGCTCGGGTCGGGGACAAAAGAAGAGGGCGTCATGAACCTTTCGGCGAGGATAATATCGTCGTACGGTTTCGAGTGGCTTTCGGGCGCCGGGGCGCGGCAGCTCAAAGGCATACACGGCGTGAGCGATGCGAAGGCCTGCAGCATCCTCGCATCGGTCGAGCTTGGGAAGAGGCTTGCCTGCGGAGCAGTGCGGCCCATGATGAGCATCGAGGGCCCGGAGGACGTGGCAAAAATGTGCATGCCCAGGATGCGCGGCCTCAAGAAGGAATACTTCAGGGGACTTTACCTCGATTCAAAGAAGAGGCTCCTCAAGGAAGAGGTCATATCGGTCGGTGGGCTCAACACGAACAGCGTGCATCCGCGGGAGGTGTTCTCGACAGCCATCAGGGAGTCCGCGGCCGCCCTGATAATAGTCCACAACCACCCGTCAGGCGACCCCACCCCGAGCAGGGAGGACATAAGCGTGACCAAGGCCATCTCCGAAGCGGCAGAGATGCTGGGAATAGAGCTCTTGGACCACATGGTCATAGGAAAAGGCCGTTACGTGAGCCTTAGGCAGGAAGGGCTCATCTAGCGCCCGTGTCATCCCTGCAGGCTCAACATGCCTTCGGCAAGCCTGAGGGTCTTCTTCCCGGTCTCGGAAAGCTCGTAGATTGAAACGGGTCTCCTGCCTATCCTCTCGACTTTCACCTTCAGGAGATCCAGTTCCTCGAACTCTTTGAGCCTCTGGGCGCGCATCTTCTCCCCCGGGCACGCGGAGGAGAAGTCCTTGAACCTCTTCGGGCCTCCTTCCATCGCCTTCAGCATCCCGTAGGAATACTTGTTTGAGAGGACGCCGAGCACGCCGCCTTTCTTCCCCATATATAATTAGGTTCCTCGCGTACAAACAAATCGTTTTTCTGACAGAATTGGTAAGTTACCTACTGAATTGTAAAGTATTTAAACCGGAGGCGACGTAACATATTCATGAACGGCGAACCAATCATGATGAGGAGGCTTCTTAAGGATATGAAAGAGATAAGAAGCGAGCTTACACAGATAAAATCTGCAGTGAAAAAAATGGCCGGAAACTGACGGCAAATCCCCGCCTTTCTGCTAAAGGGAAGCGGTGGGAAAACGTTCCCTTGCTTCCGCTGCGGCTGAAGCGGAGAGGGGGAATTGAACCCCCCTGAATCGGTGTCC
>JAZDJY010000075.1:0-2555 GCA_043803615.1 Candidatus Aenigmatarchaeota archaeon
CAGCAACTGAACCTGCGGCGCATCAACCAGATGCTCCTCGGGCTGGGCGGTTGATCGTGCGTCCCACACCCGCCCGAGGCAGGAGGTACACTCCTCACAGCTACCCCCCCGAACCGCCTGGTGCGCGAATCGGCCGATGAGGAAGCCACTGCCCGAGCACCCGCCCATCTTCCCGTCCGCCGCTGGCGTCACTGCTATGGTTATTATGTATATGAAAATCGTGTAGAAGACGAATATGCCCACTATCCTCGTTATCGTGTCCATGGTCTCTATTATAGCCCCAAGGAAGACGAAGAGCACGGCTATCCCCATGAGCATGGCCGAGTCCATGGATATCCTTGTGAGTATCTCCTTCTTGTGCCCCCTTATTATGGCAGCGGAGAAGATGCCGCCGGCGAGCCCTGCCACGAGGTAGGCTGCAATCTCGGGTATGCCGTGGGGCAGGAAGTTCATGCTCACGACCGGTATGTGCATGAGGGTCTCGGAGAGCCTGCCTATGTAGACTCCGAGGATGCTTGCGTTCCAGACCACTATGAAGACTGCGCCGGCGCCGAAGAGCAGGGAGAAGACGAACGAGAATCCCATGACCTGGAGGTTGTTCAGGAGCACCCTCATGAAGCTTTCGTACTCGCCTGCCGTGGCGCTCGCGGTGAAGCTGCCGGAGACCGTCCTTATCTCCTGCACCTTCATCGTCTGCAGCTGGAACGTGTCCGCCGGCAGCATGAAGCCCCAGAAGGCGAATGCCGCCGTGAGCCCCAAAAAGTAGAACATGAAGACCACTATGTCCTTGTCGTGGCGCAGCCAGAAGCCCCTGGAGTAGTGCTTTGCTATGTCGGCCTCGTCGAGCTTCTCCTGCTTCCTTATGAAGAGTGTCAGGAAGTAGACGGATGGGATTATCGTGAAGAGGACGGCGAAGATGCCGGCCAGGTTCATGGACGCGCCGCCGACCCTTACCGTGTAGGAGAGCTGCACGGAGAAGAGCACGCCGACGCTCGTTATGAGCATGGCCCAAAGCAGCATTATCCAGGGCCTCTTCTCCACCTCCTTGTACCGGACAAGGGATTCGAGCATATTATTATTTCCCCGAGCCTGTTTAAACGTGTTCCACGTGTTCCATGCGTTTCCTCTCGGAAAACCTAGGTATTTAAAAACTGGGTGCTTAGTATACTTCGGCAGGGGATAGGCCGGGCTGCCGGGCGTAGCCTGTGACCGCAAACCGTCTTCATGGCGGGGCCGAAGCCCGAGGAAGGCAGGGGAAATCGGAAAGGCCCCTGGATCCGACGTAGAAGCTCTGCCCCACAGGACCATTTTCATAGTGAACCAGGCCAGGCCAGGAATGGAGCAGCCTTAAGCTGTGCGGGTGATGCTTGCGGGATACAAGAGTGGAGAAGGGTCCTGGGACAAACCTATCCGGGGACTTTCTGTCGACCGTGGGTGCTCCCCTGCCATTTTCATGGTGAACGTCTGATGAAGGACTACTGGCATCCGCACCGCAGGGAGCAGGCCAGGAAATTCCGGATTCTCGCATCCGTTCTCATAGTCGCCGCTTTCTGCGCTGGCATGGCCGTCGGCAGCCATCTCGGGGAGAGGACGCTCATTGTGCAGGACGGGGAGCAGCACATCCCCGCGGACGTGCGCGCGCTTCCGATTGCCTCCGGCTTCATGGCAGACAAGGAGCCCCTGTCCCTTGCCGTCGTCATGATACCGGCGCTCGACGAGGAGGATAACGGCATCACGACGACGATGTCGGTCCAGGCCTTTCCCGGCACCGGGAAGATACTCACCAACATCGACGAGCTGCTCTTCTGGGTGGACACCCAGAACTCCATAAGGAGGGCGACGCAGGTGGCGGAGAACGTGACCGGGGTGAACTTCTCCTCATACGACGTCGTGTACACCATACAGGCCAACGCCTCGGTCATAGGCGGGCCTTCGGCCGGTGCCGCCATAACCATAGCAACCATTGCAGCCCTGACGAACAGGAGCATCAACAACTCGGTGATGATAACCGGGGCCGTCAACCACGACGGCACCATAGGCCCGGTCGGCGCCATCCTCGAAAAGGCCCTCGCCGCAAAGGAGGCCGGGGCATCCATTTTCCTGGTCCCCATGACCCAGTCCTCCGAGATAACGTACGAGACCAAGGACTACTGCGAGAAGATAGGATGGGTGGACTTCTGCACGACCGAAACGTATCCCGTCAAGGTGGACGTGGAGCAGGACGCGGGCATAAAGGTCATCGAGGTCATGGACGTAAAGGAAGCCGCGGAGTACATGCTCGTCTGAGAAATCCTCAATTCTTTTCCGTGAGCGGCCTCACTTTGAAGTTCACCGGATACCCCAGCCTGCCGCTTATCGCGTCCGTGGCGTCAAGGACGGCTTCCGCGTTCTCCAGTGGATAAATCGTCACGGTGCCGTCGCACATCCCGCCATCCCGCATCTTCATGCGTATTTCGCACATGAGCCCATCCTTTTCTGAGACGTAGTCCTTTATCCCGCTGCATGTGCGGAAGACCGAGTCGAGCGGCAGTCCCATGATTTCCAGCCTGGCTTCC
>JAZDJY010000076.1:0-8614 GCA_043803615.1 Candidatus Aenigmatarchaeota archaeon
ACGAACAGTATGGCGTTGCTCTTGACGTGCTTTGTAACCTTCCAGCCGAAGAGCATGGCCTGCAGCTGCTCGTCCGTGGGCTTTGCCTTCGTGACGACCTTGAGGTCCTCCCTTGACGGAAGCTTGGTGTCTGCGTCCTGCACGAGCAGGCCGCCCGCAATCTTCTTGTAATCCTTCTCCTTTTCGCGGTCCGGGAACTTGTTTATCTCTATGAGCCGCAGGTTCTTCTTCTTGGAAAATTCGGCCTTTGCGCCATCGGAGAACTGCGGCGCCACCACCACCTCGACGAACATCTTGTCTATCTCCTCTGCCGTCCCGGCGTCCACCTCGCGGTTGAATGAGACGATACCCCCGAATGCGGACAGCGGGTCCGTGGTCTTCGCCTTCAGGAACGCGTCGAGCGGCTCTTTTCCAATCGCCGCCCCGCAGGGATTGTTGTGCTTTATGATGATGCAGCAGGGCTCCTGGAATTCCCCAGCAATCGTCACCGCGGCGTTTATGTCCATGAGGTTGTTGAACGAGAGCTCCTTTCCCTGCAGGCAGCTCATCGAGAAGTCGGACTTTGGGTCCTTGTACCACGCTGCTTCCTGGTGAGGGTTCTCGCCGTAGCGTAGCTTCGTCCCTCCGACCATCGAAAGGCGCAGCACCTCCTCGCCCAGGAACTTCCTGCTCAGGTACGTGTCTATCCCGGAGTCGTAGTCTGCGGTCCTTCGGAAGACCTTGAGAGCGAGCGCCTCCCTCATCTTCAGCGGGACGCCGCCCTTCTCTTTGAGCTCCGAGATGACCCTACCGTAGTCCGAAGGGTCGGTTATCACTATGACGTCTTTGTAGTTCTTGGCGGCGCTCCTAATCATCGCGGGCCCGCCGATGTCGATGTTTTCTATCGCGTTCTCCAAATCGTCGGGATTCTTCCGCACGGCCTCCTCGAACGGGTAGAGGTTCACGACCACCATGTCTATGGGCTGTATGGCGTTCTTCCTCATGGCCTCCTGGTGCTGCGGATTCTCCCTAATGTTCAGTATGCCGCCGTGGACCTTGGGGTGCAGCGTCTTGACTCTCCCATCCATCATCTCGGGGAACCCCGTGAACTCCGAGATGTCCTTCACCTTGATGCCCGCCTCCTGCAGCTTCTTCTTCGTCCCGCCGGTCGATATGAGCTCGGTGCCCATCCCCGAAAGCTCCCGCGCAAACTCCACTATCCCTGCCTTGTCCGAGACGCTCAGGAGCGCCCTCTTCACCATCATTTTGTGCCACCCTCCGAATCTCCCTTATTGAAGCCCAATGAGCTCTTCAACTTGCCTATGAGCCCAGCCTTCTGCAGCTTCTTCTTCGTCCCGCCGGCCGGTATGTTGTCTATTGCCTGCTCCACTGCATCTTGCTTTACGGCTACCTCTGCCTGGCTTTTTTCCGTTTCTATCTCCTGCATTGGTGCGGTATCCGCCTGCTCTGCTACCTCTTCCTCTTTCCTCACATCAGCCTCCACTTCCTTTGCGACCGCTTCTGCATCAGCGGTTTCCGTCGCAGCGGAGACGCGGGAACGCATTCCAGCAGCCTCCGCCTGGCTTTTCGCGGCCTGTAGCGTGTTCCTCATGAGCATGGCAACGGTCATGGGCCCGACTCCGCCGGGCACCGGCGTTATGAGCGACGCCTTCTTCTTGACCTTCTGGAAGTCCACGTCGCCGCAGATGAGCTCCCCGACCTTGCTCGTCCCGACGTCTATCACGATTGCCCCTTTCTTCACCATGTCAGCAGTCACCATTCTCGGGCTCCCCACGGCCGCGACGAGTATGTCTGCCTGCTTCGTGAAAGATGAAAGGTCCTTGGTCTTCGAGTGGCAGATGGTCACGGTCGCGTTCGCATTCAGGAGCATCGCAGCCATAGGCCTTCCGACGAGGGCGCTCCTCCCGATGACGACCGCGTGTTTTCCCTCGACCTTTATCCCCTCGTGTTCCAATATCTTCATGACGCCGTAGGGCGTGCACGGCTTGATCCCCTCTTCGCCCTTGAAGAGGAGGCCAGCGTTGACCTCGTGCAGGCCGTCGACGTCTTTACCAGGGGCTATCGCGTGCAGCACCTTGCGCTCGTCTATATCCTTTGGGAGCGGCAGCTGCACCAGTATGCCGTTCACCTCGGGGTCGGCGTTGAGACCCTCGATGAGCGTGATTATCATGTCCTGTTCAATCGACAGGTGATCATGCTTCACGGACTTTATGCCAACCTCGGCTGCGGCCCTCTCCTTCATGCCGACGTACATCATGGACGCGAGATTCTTCCCGACGAGGATCACGTCGAGCCGCGGCGCCCTTCCATGGGCTTTCACAAATTCCGCAACGTCGATTGCCACGCTTTCCCTTATCTTCTTTGCGATGGCTCTTCCGTCTATTATCCCGAAGGCCTTCTTCGGAAGAGCCTTCCTTCCTGCCTTCTTTTGGGCCTTTCCTTTCCCTTTCGTCTTTGTTTTCTTTTGCTGCATTTTTTCACTGCCTGCGGCCCTGAGAATCACTTCTTGAAGTATCCGTCCGGAAGCTCCGGGTAGAGAGGGAAATGCGAGCAGAGCTCTGCGACCCCTGCCCTGACCTTTGAAAGCTGCACTTGGTCGTCCCTCTTCAGGAGCGCCCGCGCGATGAGGGAACCCACTTCCTTCATCTCGCCCTCCTTCATGCCTCTCGTCGTGAGCGCCGGCGTCCCGAGCCTTATGCCGCTTGGGTCGAATGGAGACCGCGTGTCGAAGGGAATCGTGTTCTTGTTGAGGTAGATGCCGACGGTGTCCAGCAGGTTCTGGGCTTCCTTTCCGGACACGCCCTTCTGCCAGACGTCTGCGACCATGAGGTGGTTTTCCGTTCCGCCCGTCACGAGGCGGAAGCCCTGCGCCATGAGCTCGTCTGCAAGGGCCTTGGCGTTCTTCAGTATCTGCCTAGCGTACACCTTGAATTCCGGCTGCAGCGCCTCGAGGAATGCTACGGCCTTTGCCGCGTTCACGTGGTCGTGCGGCCCTCCCTGGAGGCCCGGGAACACGGCGCTGTCTATGAGCTGGGAAAGGTTCTTCTTGCTGTCGGGATGGTACTTGCCGTGCAGCCTGTCATCATTCTTGCACATGATTATCGCGCCCCTCGGGCCCCGCAGCGTCTTGTGGGTGGTCGTGGTCACGACGTCGCAGACCTCGACCGGGTTCTCGTGCAGGCCTGCCGCGACGAGCCCCGCGATGTGGGCGATGTCTGCGAAGTGGTACGCGCCGACCTCCTGCGCAATCTCCTGGAATGCCTTGAAATCGAGCTTCCTCGGGTACGCCGTGAGGCCTGAAAGCAGGAGCTTTGGCCTGCACTGCAGCGCAATCTTCCTCACCTCGTCGAAATCTATGAGTTCCGTTTCCCTGTCCACGCCGTATGGGATGCACTTGTAGTTCTTTCCGGAGAAGTTGACCGGGCTTCCGTGCGTCAGGTGCCCGCCGCAGGAAAGGTCCATGCCCATGAAGGTGTCGCCAAGGTTCAGGAGCGCGAAGAACACGGCCTGGTTCGCCGGGCTCCCGGAGAGCGGCTGCACGTTGACGTGCTCCGCCCCGAACAGCTTCTTTGCCCGCTCTATCGCGAGGCTCTCGGCGACGTCGACGAACTCGTTGCCGCCATAGTACCTCTTGCCCGGGTAGCCCTCGGAATACTTGTTCGTAAAGACCGACCCCATGGTCTGCATCACGGCAAGGCTCGTGAAGTTCTCGGAAGGAATCAGCTCCAGGCCGTTTCTTGCGCGGTTCGCCTCGCTTCTCACTGCGGCCTCAATCTGCGGGTCGGTCTCCCGGAGGTATCTCATTGTTTTTCTTTGTATCAGATACTTTTAAGCCTTCCGCGGAGGGCGTATCCGCGCCCTTATTATCCTCTCGTCGGTGACCACCAGGCAGACCCTTGCGTCGTGCTCCTCACGCGGTATGCGGCATCCCGCGCCCAACACCTGGAAGTCGTAGGCAAGTCCTATGACCACGGCTTTCGGAACCTTGGCAAGGAACCTGTCGTAGTAGCCCTTGCCGTACCCGATCCTTCCACCATCGCAGTCGAAGGCCGTGCCCGGCACTATCACAAGTTCTATCTCCTCCGCGGGCACCACCCTGCATCTCTTGGCCGAAGGTTCCATTATACCATAGGCGCCAGGGCACGCATCGCCGGGAAAATCCTTTATCCCGTAAGGGACGATTGAATGGCTGCCGCCACCCTCAGAAACTACGGGCAGCGCCACCCTCTTTCCCATGGCCAGGGCCTCCCGTATCATCCGCTCAGTTTGGACTTCGCTTCCAAAGCTTGCGTAGAACATGACCGTGCGCGCCTTCCTAAACTCCGGCGTGGAGAAGAGATGGTCCTTCACCTTCAGGCTCAGTGCCTCCATCTCCGTATGGGAGAGCCCGTCCCTCTCCTCCTTCATCTCTTTTCTTATCGCGCGCTTCATCGTCAGGCCTTCCCAAGCACTACCGTCTGGTCGCGCCTCTCGCCAAAGGAAAGCATGATGACCGGAACCCCGGTCTCCCGCTCGATGAGCCTTATGTAGTCCATCGCGGCAGGAGGCACGTCGTATTTCCCCTCGGCGCCGAACTCCTCCCATCCCGGGAGTTCCCTATAGACCGGAGAGAGGTCCTTTGCGTCGGCCGGGAAGCTCATGAAGGTCCTGCCAGCGGACTCGTAAGCAGTGCACACCTTGATGCTCTCCATTCCGGACAGGACATCGAGCTTGGTAAGTATGATGCCGTCGAGGCCGTTTACTATGGCCGCATGCCGCAGGACGACGAGGTCCAGCCACCCGCATCTCCTCGGCCTCCCGGTCGTCGTGCCGTACTCGCGGCCCTTGTCCCGCAGGTGTTCGCCGATGCCGTCGGAAAGCTCTGTCGGGAACGGCCCGCTTCCAACCCTCGTGGTGTAGGCCTTCGCGACGCCGTAGACCTTGCCTATCATCCTCGGAGGCACGCCAGCGCCGGAGCACACCCCGCCGGAGATGGCGTTCGACGACGTGACGTACGGATAGGTCCCGTGGTCTACGTCCAGCATCGTGCCCTGCGCGCCCTCGAAGAGGACGCGGGCGCCACTCGCTATCTCGGTGTTGACCATGAGGACAGTGTCGCAGATGTAGGGCGCAAGCTTCTCCGCGTATCCCGCGTACTCCGCCGAAACCTGCGACGCGTAGGCATCAGCGTCTTTTGCGCCAGTGATTATCCCCAGGCGCGAAAGCTCCCGCGACTTGGCCGTGATTATCTCTTTTATCCTTCCGGGAAGGTTTCCTCCGGAAAGGTCGCCCATCCTGAGCGCTTCGCTCCTCCTCACCTTGTCGGCGTAGGCGGGCCCTATGCCCCTCCCGGTCGTCCCAATCTTGCCCGTGCCCATGCTCTTCTCGGCGTGGGCGTCCATCTCCCGGTGGTAAGGCATTATGACGTGCGCACGGTCGCTTATGAAAAGCTTGGGCTCGACGCCCCGCGCCCTCATAGACTCTATCTCGTCTATCAGGACCTTGGGGTCGACGACCATGCCGTTTCCTATCACGACCCTCTTCCCTTGGAGCGACCCGGACGGTATCAGGTGGAACTTGTACTTCTCCTCGCCTATCACCACCGTGTGGCCCGCGTTGTTGCCGCCGTTGTACCTGACCACAATGTCGTAATCTGCAGAAAGGAAGTCGACGACTTTCCCCTTGCCCTCGTCGCCCCACTGGCAGCCTACGACCACGAGCGTGTCGGGCCGGTGGTGGTGCGGATGATGGGGGCCATGACTGGGGCCGTGGCCGGAATCATGATGGGTGCCGCCTGCGCTGCTTTCCCCGGCATCCTTTCCATGCCCATGCTCTTCGTGCCCGTGCTCGTGCCCTTCATGTCCGTGCTTCAAAGAAACCCCAAATATTCTTGGCTTCCGGGATTTTAATGCTTTCTAGCCGCTTTAGCCGCGCGCCTTCATGAAAATGCAGAAATGCGCGAAAATGCGTTCAAACGCAAGGGATTTTAATCAGGGGCTTATAGTAGACATCATGGATTCTCCGGCAGACGAACAGAAGTTGATAATGATGTGGTGTTGAAATGAAATTCCTGAAGAGTGGGAAGGCCATGAGGGCCATAGAGGTGGACAGGGAACTGTCAGACCTCGACAGGTTCGCCCTCGGCTTCATTGACATCCTCGGGAAGCATGGGATAAAGTACGTCGTCGTCAGCGGTTACGTGTCCATACTGCTCGGGAGGGCCAGGGCGAGCGAGGACATCGACGTGATAATACCGAGGATGAAATTAGACGAAATCAGGCCCTTTCTCGAAAGCCTCGTGAACGGCTATTGCTGTCTTAACGAAGACGGAGCCGAAGAGATATTTGGCCTGATGGAAGAAGACGTCGCCGCCAGGTTTGCCAGGAAGGGCACCGTCATACCTAACATCGAGCTCAAGTTCTCGAAGACCAGGGCAGACGGGATAAGCCTCAGGGACAGGGTGGCCGTGAAGCTGCGGAACCGGATGATATACATATCTCCTCTTGAGATGCAGGTTGCGTTCAAGGAGGCGGTACTCTGCTCGCCAAAGGACATCGAGGATGCAAGGCATTTAAGGAATGTCGCGAAAGGCTATATAGACCTGAATCTCGTAAAAAGATACGAGGCGATGCTGCATGAAATTTACGGAACAAAATGAGAAGGAGAGGCTGAAGTTCGTGGACCTGTGGTCCAGTTTCGTTCTTACCCACAGCGACAGGATATGGTCCAGGCAGCAGAACAGAATCATCAATTCCTGCATGAGATTCGGCTCCATGGACAGGAGAACCTTCCTTGACATGAAGGCCGGGAAAAGCGGAGCCGGGAGCAAAAAGACGTAGTCGGGTAACGGCCGAAGCGCCAAAAGACCTGCCAGACTCTTCGGAGAAACCGTAAAAGATTTTATCGGGAGTCCCTAATCAGCAAGCTTTATTCCTCACTTCTGCCATGTGCCTGATGCGCTTCTCTAGAAGCGCTGCCGTGCCGATGTCCTCCCTGTGGAAGATGGGTCCCTTGACTGAGCGGATGGCAGTTTCCGCTGCCTTCTCGGCTTCTCCTATCGTGTCTGCGATGCCGACGAAGCCTGCCGCGCGGGAGCCGGTCATGTACAGGCCGTCCTCCCTCTGGTCGACTGCGGCGTGGAAGACGAGGGCTCCGGCCTTGCGGACTTTCTTTTCGTCTATCTCTATCTTTTCCCCGGACACCGGATTATGAGGATAGCCCTGCGGCACGGCGTACTTGCACACCGTCGCCTTCCTTTCGAATTCCAGCTTCGTTGCGTCCAGCGTGCCATCTATCACGGCCTCGCAGACCGAGACGAAATCGGACTTCATTATAGGGAGCACGTTCATGGCCTCGGGGTCGCCAAGCCTCGCGTTGTACTCGAGGAGCTTGGGTCCGCCTGCCGTGAGCATGAAGCCCGCATACATCACGCCCTTGTACTCATGGCCGGTCTCCTTCCTGATTGCCTCGCAGGTCATCTGCACCATCTTCTCCGCAACCGCGACGTCTCCTTTTGCCAGGAACTGCAGCAGGTGGTCGGAACAGGAATATGAGCCCATCCCGCCGGTGTTGGCCCCCTTGTCCCCAGGAAGGAGCCTCTTGTGGTCCTGGACCGGTGGCATGGCCCTGACGGTCCTCCCGTCCGAAAAGCACATGAGCGAGAACTCCTCGCCTTCAATCTTTTCCTCGATAACGACGAGCGGGTGCTTCTTGAGGACTTCCCTGCAGTAGGACACGGCGTCGTCGGCATCAGATAGGTGCTCGCCGGACACCATGACACCCTTGCCTCCGGTGAGGCCGTCGGGCTTGACTACAAAGCCTCCGGGAAGCTCCTTTTCTATGTATTTTTTTATGCCATCGACTTTTGAGAACTTCCGGAATTTCACGTTTGCCGGGATGCGGTACTTTTCTAGGAGTTCCCTTGTGAACGCCTTGCTCGTCTCAAGCTTCGCAAGCTCCTTTGTCGGTCCGACCGAGGGTACGCCTAAGGTTTCGAGGAAGTCGACTATCCCCGCGTTCAGCGGGTCCTCCGGTCCGATGACCGCGAAGTCCGGCTTGACCTTCTTCACGAACTTCCCGAGGGTTTCGAAGTCGTCGAGCCTCGATATGCAGGTGTCCTTTGAGAGCGCGGTAATACCGGGGTTCCTGGCCTTCATGAACGAGAATATCTGCGGCTTCTGCGGGCTCCTGGAAAGCGTGTAAGCTATCGCGTGCTCCCTTGCGCCGTTTCCTACAAGCAGGACTTTCTTCATGCGGCCACAGTAAGACTGTGTCAGCATTTCTTATAAAATTTCCCGGCTTTCCCCGGGCTATTTAAAAAACACCTGTAGATAATGTTACTATGGCCGCAGAAGTGGGAGAGGAGTGCGGCGTAGCCGCGGTATCCCTCCAGGACGAAAGCGCACCGATGAGGCTCTACAGGCTTCTTCTCGACATGCAGAATCGCGGGCAGCTTTCCGCGGGGATAACGACATACAACAAGAAGAGGCCCCAGATAATAGACACCCACAAGGAGATAGGGACGGTCAACGAGGTCTTCAGGACGAGGCACGAAGGGGAGACCGAGAAGATATTCTCAAGGTACGCCGGGTCGATGGGCATAGGCCACGTCAGGTACGCGACCTGCGGCGACGAG
>JAZDJY010000077.1:0-4604 GCA_043803615.1 Candidatus Aenigmatarchaeota archaeon
GGGCAAGCGATGTCCTGAGTTCCTGCAGCTTTCCCTGCTGCCGCCCGTAGGCCTCCCTAAGGGCCCCGGCCTCCCTGCGGATGGACTCCGACAGCTCCTTTGCCTGTGTGTATTCCTTCCTGAAAGCTTCTTCGCCTTTCAGCTCTGACCCGAGCGCCGAAAGCTTCTCCCGCAGGCCAAAGACAATCTTTCCGCCGTCGGCTGCCTGCCCAGAAAGGGAAGCAAGCCTGCCGACGACTGGAAGCAGTTCTGCACGGGACTTCTCAAGTGCCCTCACCTTCTCGATTTCGCGCCTCACCTTTTCGAGCTCCTTTTCGTCGGCCTTCTTGGCAACCGAAAGCCCTGCCATCTCCTTCCTCATCTTTTCCATCTTCGCGTTCCTTTCGGCCTCCAGTTCCTTGCGCCGCATCTGCGTAAGCTCGGAGCCGCACAGCGGACACGCCCCGGAGGAGGAAGAAAGCTTCCCCTCGAGTCCCGAGGTCTCTGAAATCCTGCCCGCGAGCATGCCTATCCTGCCGGCGGCATCCGACACCTTCTCCAGCAGGTTTCGTTCAAGTGACGAAAGCTCGCCTGAATTGCGGGAAGAAATCTCCTTTCCCACGGACGCAAGCTTCAGCGACGCGCGCTCTGCTTCGGCAAGCTGCTTCTTGGTCTCGGAAAGTCTCTTCTCCTCGCGGGAAATCATCTCCGAGAGCTCGCCCTTCTTCACCCGCAGGCCTGCGTAGCGGCCCTCGGCCTCAGAGAGCTTCTCCTCGCGTGCCTTTTCCTTAGAAAGCTTCTTCTCGAGGTCTGCAATCCTCTGCGTCGTCTTTGCCATGCGCTCGTCCGTCTCGGCTATCTGCTGCCTTCCGTCTGCCACCCTCCCGCGCGTCTCGTCCTCCTTCATTATCTGCCCTTCGACGAGGGCCTTCCTTTCCCGATAGACGTCGATTATGGGCTTCATGCCTTCCCATGCCTTCTCAAGCGCCTCTATCCCGATGAGCTTTCCGATGAGCTGCTTCTTGCGAAAAGGCGTCTCTGTCAGAAGCTTTTCTATCTCCCCCTGCCTGACGTATATGGCGTTTGCGAACATGTGCCGGTCTATCCCAAGGATTGTGGATATCTCTTCGTCCACGCCGCTCTCCCCGGACCTTATCTCCTTCTCGGCGCCACCTTCGATGAGGAGGAGAATGGATTCCGAGACCCCTTTCGACCTCTTCCTGACCACCCTGTAGCGCCGCCCGGCAGAAGAGAACGCAACCTGCACTTCCATGCGCTGCGAGCCGGACCGCATAAGCTTCTCGGCGTTGCCCTGGTAGTCCTTGAAGAGGCCAAACGATATGGCCTCAAGGATGCTGGTCTTGCCCGCCCCGTTCTCGCCCAGGATGACGTTTATCCCGTGGCCGAAGTCTATCTTCGTCTCGCCGTGGGACTTGAAGTTCTTGAGCTTTACAGATTCTATTATCATCCGGAGTCCCCTCCCTCTCCTTTGCCCTTCTTTACGCTTTCGAAGAACTGCTCGGCCTCCTTCATGGCCTGCTCGGATTCCCCTTCGGAAAGATGCCGGAAAAGCAGGGATGCAAGGTCTGCCTTCCTCCCGCCGCCGAGAGTCTCCCTGATGACATCGTCTATCTGCTGCAGCTCAAACGGCTTCGTCTGCAGCTTGTCCTCCCGCCCGGCGGAGTACGAGACCCTCACCGAGAGCGCATGCGGCGAAAGCCTGGAGTTCACCGCGTCCTGGATGGTCGGGCGCTCGAGCGCGTCGCCGGAGACGTCCAGGTAGAGGAGGGGCTTTGCGGAAAGCGCCGATATCTCGGCCGCTATCTTTGAGATTTCCGAATCGGCCGCGGCCGCCTTCAGGGCCTTCCTGATTATGTTCCTCTCGGGCTCTATGTCCACCTTCTGGACCTGCGGCATGTCGCCTCCGAGGTCGACGAGGTAGAATCCCTTGCCGTTCTTCCTGCCGTCGTCGTACTCAGACGAGCTCCACAGCTCGGTCGAGCCCGGATAGGCGAGCCACCCCTTGCCGAAGGATTCGAGGATCCTCGCGTGGATGTGGCCCATCGCGTAGTAGGAGAAGTTCCCCGGGATGTCGCCAATCGACATGTCGCTTCCGTGCCTCATGTACCTGTCGATGCCCTGGTGCATGACGAGCACGGACTTCGTGTAGCCTCCGGCCTTCTTCGAGAGCGTGGCCAGGTTGTCCTTGAGGAGGGATGCGTGGCTCTTGGGCCTATAAGGAAGGCCGGCTATCAGCACGCCCTCGTGGACCGCGAAAGGGTCCTCCTCTGTGAGGAGCCGCACGCCCATGTCCGCATAAAGCGCCTGTGGGGGCATGGCGCCCTTCCTCATCAGCAGGTCGTGGTTTCCCGTTATGGCGTAGACGGGTATGCCCTTCTCCCGCAGCTTTGAAAAGCAGCGCTGGGCCACCCACAGCGCCCTCGGGGGCGGCTTTGGGTAGTCGAACAGGTCGCCGGAATGTATGACGAAGTCCGGCTTCTTGCGGATTATGGCGGCAACCGCCTTCTCAAACGCCCTGTAGAAGTCCACCTCCCGCTCGTATATCCCGTACTGCCGGAATCCCAGGTGCGTGTCAGAAAGATGGGCAAACATCATGGTCGTCACCGCGCTGATTCCTTTTTGGGGCCATGATTAATAAGGGCTTCCGGGAATATCTTTCTGTGGCAGGCATGGCAAAGGCAAAAACCAGGAAGGCGGTCGCGGCGGGGAAGAAAGGAAAGGATGTGTCCACCTACGTCGCGATAGCGGCCCTCTTTGTGATAGTCGTGGCCATACCGGCATGGATGTACTTTTCCGAGAACCCCCTCTTCCGGGGACCGCCATCCATCAGGGATTACTGCGGAGAAAACGGCTACTATGACGTCTACCCGTGCGTGGACGGCTCCTTCCAGGCCGTGAAGGAGGACCTCGCAGAGGGCTTCACCATAGTGAGGCCCGACGGCAGCACACTCGACTGCCCCTTCACGTTTCCCCAGTACCAGCAGGGCGAATGCATAGACTACACGACCAATGGGACGTGCGGCTACATGGGAAACATCTGCGGAAAAGAAAATGCCTGCGTCTCCGGCGCCGACTGCGAAGCAGGCAAGACCTGCGGCAACTGGACGTGCGGCTAGTTAAAGAATGGCTTCACGCCGGTCTCGTAGCCTTCCCTTGGCCGAAGGCTGCTGTTTCCGAGTGCTTTTGAAGCGTAATCCTCGTGCAACTGGTCTTCCACGGGAAGCGGATGTCCCTGTTTTGTGGTTTCAATCAGTTTGTCTATGCCTGCAAGCCCGCAAACGTCTCCGTGCTCCTTCATGTATCTCCTTCGTTCGTCAAGAAGGCCTCTGCAGTTCACATAAAGCTCATCCGGAAGCTTCTCGTGCAAATGGCTGAGGGCATCGCTGATGTACTTGTACGCTTCAACGATGCCAAGACTCTTTCCGGTTTTCCCCAATTCATCTAGCATACTGTTCCGGACCACTTCCAGGTACTTCTCCTCAAGCCCCGCGTATTCAAGAAGATACCTGTAGTTATTCCTCAGGCCGAAGTCGTTCATTTGCGAGAATTCGTAAGCTTCCATCTTCCTGTTTATCTTCATGTCACTGGTTATCTTCGCGCTTATCTCGGTCAGCCGGGCTTTGGCCGCCGCAGCGGTCATTTGCATGCCTCTCATGCATTAATTATGTCCGAAAATTTTTTAAACTGGACGCGTCCTGCGGACGGGCAAGGAAAAGCATATTTATGCCTTCCGCCAATGAGTAGATTATGAAACTGGCGCTCATCGCGGCTGCGTTCGCCGTCCTCATGGTCCTTGCGAGCGGATGCACGTCTCCTAGCACGGACGGCACTATCAGGCTTACCGACGGGATGGAGATAGGAAGCAACGTGTGCGCGCAGAAGGGCATAAGCGATTCGGTACTCGTCTTCCACTCGCTGGAGTGTCCCGCCTGCAGGCAGACGGTCCCTATCCTCGATGCTATAGAGAACGAAACGGGAAAGGGCTTCGAGTTCATAGACATCACCTCGGCTGAGGGTAAGGAAAGGATGGCGCAGCTTTCGATGATGCCCGACTACATACCGGCGGTCGTGATAAAATGCAAGGTTTACGTGGGATACAAGGTAAAGGAGGAGTTCCTCAGGCTCATCGGGAACTGATGGTCCCAGTGGCCCGGGAATAGGCTGTAAGGGGTAAAGCGCATGGCAGTCATAGACGTTTCGGACGCACAGTTCGCAAAGCTCGTCATAGAGAAGTCCAGGCAGGTCCCGGTGGTCGTCGACTTCTGGGCCCCTTGGTGTGGGCCGTGCCTGTCCCTCAAGCCCGTCCTCGAGAGGCTTTCTTCCGAGTACGAGAGGAAGTTCGTCCTCGCCAAGGTCGATGTCGACGGGAACACGGAGAACGCGGTGAAGTACGGCGTGAGCGGGATTCCGGCGGTGAAGATGTTCAAGGACGGGAAGGTCGCGGCAGAGTTCACCGGCGCCAAGGCCGAGAAGGTGATCAGGGAATGGCTCGAAAGCAACCTGTGAAAGGCAGCAGCACAGCCATATGTGGGAAAGAATTCTTCTCGAAAGGCAACATAATAGCAGTCGTAGGCGCCTCCTCCGACACGTCCAAGTGGGGAAGG
>JAZDJY010000078.1:0-3071 GCA_043803615.1 Candidatus Aenigmatarchaeota archaeon
GAACGCTCGTTCCCGGCATGCTCGCAATCTCTATCATGTTGTGGGCGCATTCCTTCTTTATCTCAAACTTGCCGCTGCTCTTCGCCTTTGCAAGAAGTATGTCTGCGCCATTGACAATGTTTCCCTCGGCGTCAAGCGTGAAAAGCTCTGCCTCGAAGCCAGTCAGCGCCTTTTTAGTGTTGCCGCTCATTAAACCTCTTTTCCCAAACTCCCAAGACATAGGCCAGTGGCGGCCTGTAAGTGCGCGACCCTTTCGGGTTCACCCCTCCCTTTGGGAAGGCTCCGCAAAAAACCTTTGCTTCCGGCGTTTCCGGATCGCGCTATGAATAGTAATTGGGCATTTCTGGTATTAAAATGGAACGAAGTCCGTGCAATCGCGGGAAACCCTGCAGGAGACGGGCTCAGCCGCCGCCCTTGTAGTCGACTGCCTTCTTTAGGGTCTCGACGCACTCGGGATTCATGAGGGTGGTGACGTTGCCCAGCTCCTTGTCGTGCTTCACGAGGCCGCGCAGTATCCTTCTCATGATCTTTCCCGACCTGGTCTTTGGCACGTCGTCGACGAAGAATATCTCGGCCGGCCTTGCGGTCGGGCCTATCATCTTGTCGACCATCTTGATTATCTCCACCTTTATCTGCTCGGAGGCCTTCGTCGGGTCCTTGAGCATCACGAAGGCTATCGGCACCTCGCCCTTGATGTCGTGGGGTCTTGGGACGACCGCGGATTCCCTGACCATGTGGTGCTCGTTTATGGCGTTCTCGACCTCCGCCGTGGAAAGCCTGTGGCCTGCCACTTTCATGGTGTCGTCGACTCTTCCGGTGACCCTTATGGTGTCGTGCTCCCTCGCAAGGGCGCCGTCGCTCGTGTCGTAGTATCCAGGGAACCTGGACCAGTAGGCATCTATGTACTTCTGCTCGTTCTTGTAGATGCCCCGGAGCATGCCCGGAGCAAACGGCGGCACCTGCGCGAGGTAGCCGCCCTGGCCTTCCTCGACCGGCTGGCCGGTGTCGTCGAGCAGTATGTGCTTCGTGCCGGGGAACATCCTTCCCGCGACCGTCGGTATGAACGGCCCGATTCCAGGAAGCGAGTTTATGAGCGTGCCGCCGGTCTCGGTCTGCCACCACGTGTCTATGACAGGGCACCTGCTCCCGCCAATCGTCCTGAAGTACCAGAGCCACGCCTCCTCGTCTATGGGCTCACCGACCGTGGCAATGACCCGAAGGCTCGAAAGGTCGTACTTCTTCGGCCACTCGTCTCCGAACTTGATGAACATCCTTATCGCCGTGGGCGCTGTGTAGAACACCGTGACCTTGTGGTCCGCAATCTCCTTCCACCACCTGCCCGCGTCCGGGTAGTCGGGAGCGCCTTCGAACATCAGGAACGATGCCCCGACGAGGAGCGGGCCGTAGCAGCCGTAGGTGTGGCCGGTCACCCAGCCTATGTCCGCGGTGCACCAGAACAGGTCGTCGTCGTGCAGGTCGAAGTCGAGTTTCGTGGTCCAGTAGGCCTGCGTCAGGTAGCCGCCGGTGTCGTGCACTATGCCCTTGGGCTTCCCGGTCGTGCCGCTCGTGTAGAGCATGAACAGCATCTCGTTGCTCTCGACGAAGACGGGCTCGCAGTACTTGTCCGCCTTTGCAAGCAGTTCGTGGTACCAGAGGTCCCTTCCCGGCTTCATGGAAACATCGATGCCGGTCCTCTTCACGACTATGATGTGCTTTACCGTCGGGACTTCCGCAGCAACGTCTGCGCCCTGCTTGAGGTTGAGCGGCTTGCCCCTCCTGTAGTATCCGTCCGCGGTTATGATGAGCTTTGAGTCCGCGTCGTGGACCCTGTCCTTGAGTGACTCGCCCGAGAAGGCCGAGAAGCACACGCTGTGGATGGCGCCAAGCCTTGCGGTCGCGAGCACCGAAACCACGACCTCGGGTATCATGGGAAGATAAATAGACACCTTGTCTCCGTGCCCGACGCCGAGCTTCTTCATGGCGCTGGCCAGCTTGTTGACTTCATCGTAAAGCTGCTGGTAAGTATACTTTTTCGGCTGCTGGTCGGTCGGCTCCGGAACCCAGAGCAGGGCAAGCCTGTTCCCCCTGCCGGCCTTCACGTGCCTGTCGAGTGCGTTGTAGCAGGCGTTTATCTCCCCGCCGAGGAACCACTTGAAGTTGTAGGGCTTCTTGGGGTCCTGCTCGTAGCCCTTCGTCCAGGGCTTGTGCCAGACGAGGGCCTCCTTTGCCCTCTTCTCCCAGAATGCTACGGGGTCTTTCTTGCCCTCTTCGTAAAAAGTCTCGTCGGAAACCCACGCCCTCTTCTTCATCTCAGGCGACGGCCAGTAGAAGTGCTTCCTGTTCTTGTCCTCTACAACCCACTTGATTGCTGTCATGAACTCTGCAACTCCATCCCGGATACTGTCCCGATTGGGATTTTGTTAATCGTTATATTTGCCTCTGGGGCATTTAAATATATCGCCAGAAGACGCCATGACCGGAATGAAAGCGATAAGCCCGGCTCACTGTGGAGGCTGCGGCTGCTCCGCCGGCTGCGAAGAGTCTTCATCTTCAGGGACGACTGCTGGAATCTCCTTCCCGCTTGCTGCCGCGCCTTTGCTGCCTGCCCTTCCCGTCTCCTTCCACATCCTGAGGAGGTCGAGGAAGTCTTCGAAGCGCACGACGACGAACGGAGGAGTCCTTGAGAAGTTGAAGACCAGGAAGTCCTGCTTTCCCCGCGCAAGCTCCATTATCTCGCCCTCGGGGAAGGAGACGTACTTCTTGGCTTTCGTGGTCTTGGCCTTGCCGAAGAACTTGTTCTCTACTATGAGGTCGGCGTTGGGGATGTCCATCTCGCCCGCGCCTTCCGGGCGCTGCCTGCCGGAAAGCGGCACGCGCCTTGCCGCAAAACCCGCAGCTACCAGCTTGTCCTTGACAAGGTGCTCGAATTTCAGGGCCTCGTCAGATGCGTCATCCGGCGAGTCTCTCCTGCCCACCTTATAGCTCATACCATTCTCCACAAGTAACGTTTATATCGTGATTTTTCGCAGACACCCCACCTGTTGAAACTTTCGGCCTTCCTCTTTACTTTC
>JAZDJY010000079.1:0-2394 GCA_043803615.1 Candidatus Aenigmatarchaeota archaeon
TGGGGCCGAAGTCCCTTCTGGGTCCCCTGGATCCGCGACTGTCGAAATTTCCCATATTATTTCCTCCAATTGAGGCAAGAGAACAAACTCATGCCCATTCCACATTCTTTTAACCAATCTTTATAAGCGTTACTGTGAAAAACGGCGGAAATGCCGTATTCCCGGCCGCCGGGGCGTTGTTTTTGCCTTCCGGCCGGTGCGCAATGGTAATGCAATGAAATAATTGTTTTGGCGCAGCTTTACTGTCCCAATATTAAGTTTATAAAGGTTACGGCATATATATTAATTAACAGGGAGATAGAAGAGAGGTAGATTATGGCACACCTCGGTTCTTTTGATTACAGGAAATTCATCAAAGACCCCAGAGACGTCACTATGGGTGACATTGAGAGAATCTACGCCGCAGTAGCGGAAATATACACGCATGCCCCGAAAGAGCAGCTTGCCGATGGCGAGAATTGGTACGAAGACTGCATGATGCAGATAGAGACCATGATGGGAAGATACAAGGATGCGTACAAAAAGGACTGGAAGATAGCTTTCTGCGAGTGCACACCGAACATGTTTGCAAGCCAGCCTAGCATTTCGGAAAAGAAGCTGGCCTGCCTTAAGAAGACGCTGGTAGACCCGAACATCAACAAGGTGGTGTTCCCCGCTCCGGCGGGACTGCATCCGGATTACAAGAGAAACAACGAGGTCAGTTATGACGCCCATACGAGATGCAGGGGACTGGACGATTTGGGCGAAGTTTCAATGCCGACCTTCCTGTTCACCCCCACTGACGGAGCCCCGCGTGACGACGTGGCTGAACTCTATGCACGCTTCGGCATGATTGATGGCGACATAAGGCCCAGGCGCATAAGGGACGTCCCGCTGGCGAAGTGGACCAACAAAGGCAGAATACACGATTAAACCGTTCAAGGTCCTACTCAGCTCCCGGTTACCCAGCTCATGAGAACGGGGCACACATGAAGCCGCGGGCAGGCTTTTAAATCTTCTTTTCATGTAGGTACTGATGAGCGATGAAAGCTTTGGCCCATCCGCAAATTCACAGGAACCGGCAGGCAGAAAACCGGTAAGCATCACGCTCACCCTGGCTGACCTGGATGCAGCCATGAAAGAATATGAATTCATTGTAACCTACGACCGGGAGCTGGACATCGTCAAGGGGATAATCAAATCCTACAAGATCCAGGGTATAGAGGCCGATTTCAGGGAAGTGAAGATAAATCCCGACTGCCTGATAGCGACGCAGATGTTCGTCGACAAGCTGGAGCACGAAGTCATAGGACGGCTCGTGAAAAGCGGCCTGTACAAGGTTCCGATAGTGGAGGAGTTCCATCCGGACGTCATGCACCACAGGTACGCCCTCGACGGCCACAACAGGGGCCATTGGAATGCGGTGCTTGAAATAAATCCCATAGACGCATTCGAGATATACTTCCCCAACGGGGATTTGTGGACGAACTACATGAGGGCGGCGGAGGCTCTCGGAAACATCCACGTCAGGTACATGCCTATAGGAAGCGTGGGAAGCCTCTGAATGAGCCGGACCCACCGATATCTTTATAAGGCGACTTTCGATATCTAATTATGAATGCCGCAGACGCCCTGAGATTAGTATATATAAATAGCAGGGAAATAGAGATAGAAGACCACAGCCTCTCGCTTGTCAGGCTGCGTGTTTGTGTTTGATTTTACTGAAGGACGCTTCTTACGAACTTCTCCGGGTCGAATTTTTTCAGGTCTTGGTATCCCTGTCCCGTGCCTATGTACATGACAGGCTTGCCTGAGGCGTGGCACGCGGATATTATGGAGCCGCCCTTCTCGTTTACGTCCATCTTGGTCATCACTATCCCGTCTATTCCCACTCCAACGGAAAAGCTTTCCGCCTGGGAAACCACGTCGTTTCCCGTGAGGGAATCTATCACCAGTATCTTCAGGTCGGGCTTGTTCACCCTCACCACCTTTTTGAGTTCGTCCATGAGGTTTGCGTTGTTGTGCATCCTGCCTGCGCTATCCGCGAGCACCACGTCGAGCCCCTTGCTCTCCGCGTGCTTCCTGGCATCGAAGATGACGGCCGCCGGGTCCGACCCGTAGCCATGCTTTATCACGCCAATCCCCAGCTTCCTGCCGTGGAACTCCAGCTGCTCGATGCTTGCCGCCCGGAACGTGTCCGCTGCCGCGAGCACCGGCCTGTGCCCGCCGTCCATGAGCATCCTTGCGACTTTTGCGACCGTCGTGGTCTTCCCTGAGCCATTGAAGCCCAAGAACAGTATGGTCGCGGGCCTGCCCTCGGCCTTGGCCTTCTTTATAACCTTCTCGATGTCGACATCGCCCTTCCTGACCGTTTCCAATAGTATCTCCTCGAAGGACTCCTTTATGATGGAACTC
>JAZDJY010000080.1:0-3731 GCA_043803615.1 Candidatus Aenigmatarchaeota archaeon
GAGATACTGATGAAGGCCGGCATAACAAAGGACGTTTCCGGGCAGAAGGTGCCCGACGTGCTGCTGAGGCCGTCGAAGGTGACTGACGAGCAGGTGAAGTCAATCCTCGAAGCCGTGAAGGAGGTGAGGCTCATGAGGCCCCCGACCGACTGCCTCTCCCCCCTCGGGAAGAGTCTCATAGAGAAGGGGCTTCAGAAGGAGCTGAACCCGGAGTTCGTCGCGGCCGTGACAAGGCCGCCCGAGGTGTACCGAGGCTGGCCGTTCCAGATAGAGGCCGGCATAGCCTTTGGCGGCTCCATACAGGGGTTCGACCTCCTGAGGTTCGCAAACCGGGTGCCGCTCCTCTACCAGGGCGGCGTCTGCGCCATGAGCAAGGCCGTCGAGGAGACCGACTGGAGGAGGTACAGCATCCAGGTGAACAGAGGGCATGTTGAGGAGCCACTCGTGGTATTCGTCCACATGGCGTCCGTCTGGGTCCCGTTCACTTCCGAGTCCAAGGAGGCCATAGCAAACTACGAAATCATCATAAAGGAGATGAAGCTTGCGCTGCAGGAGTGCTCAAGGAGCCTGTCGCTTTGGCTTTCCGGGAAGAGGAAGAGCGAGATGCTTTCGAAGAAGAAGTCCATATTCGAGCGGTACGCCCGCGAGACCGCCCGCGCGCTGGGCACCATAACCGACAGGCCGGCAGAAGAGCTTGAAAAGCTCATATCATCATTGATTAATGAAAAATGGGAGGTTTCAGATGGTTCAGATGGAGAGCAATGCCAAGGAGAGGATACAGAAGTTGGGCCGGGAAGTGGCAAGCCAGCTGGAGAAGAAGGAGAATCCTAGCATATCGCTGCCGCTTCGGAGCCTGTCGAACATCTACTTCGACGAGAAGCACAGGCTCATCAAGATAGGCGACAAGACGAGCAAGAGGTACTACCTCAACCTCGGCCACACTAGGAAATTCATGCAGACCATACTCGTTGCCTCCGAGTGCAGAAAGATTATGGACCAGGGCGTCAAGACCAGCATCAGGGACCTGTACTATGCGCTCAAGCACACGATAGAGGGCACCCACGAGAACACCTTCGACGAGCAGGGCGAAAGCGACCCCATCCTGGAAGACCTTGAATCGGCGCTCAACCTCCTGAGGGAAGAGCTCCACCTCAACGCGGACAGGAAGGGCTACATGGCCGGGCCCGTCGTCCTCGAGGACATGGGAGACAGGATAGACTGCAGTAAGATGGGCTCTTCCGGCTGGGCCATACCAAGCGACGTCGAGCCCGGCGTCATAAAGTTCCTCGAGTGCAAGGCCGCCTACGCCCTCATCGTAGAAAAGGACGCCGTCTGGCAGAGGCTCAACGAGGACAAGTTCTGGGTCAAGCAGAACTGCCTCATAATAACCGGGAAGGGCCAGCCGGCGAGGGGATGCAGGCGGCTCATAAACAGGCTGCACAACGAGTTTCGGATGCCAGTCTACGTCCTTGCAGACGCAGACCCATGGGGGTATTACATATACTCCGTCATAAAGCAGGGCTCGATAAACCTCTCCTTCCTTTCGGACAGGCTGGGCACGCCAGATGCCAAGTTCATAGGCCTGACTACGAAGGACGTGACCAAGTACGACATCTCCGGGAACGTCACCATCAAGCTCAACAAGGAAGACATAAAGAGGATAAAGGAGATGCAAAACTACATCTGGTTTCGGCCCAAGGAGTGGCAGGAGGAGCTGCGGCGCATGGCGAAAGTCGGCTACAAGCTGGAGCTTGAAGCCCTTTCCTCCAAGGGCATAAGGTTCATCTCGGAAACGTACCTGCCCGAGAAGATTGCAAAGAAGGACTTCCTGCCGTGAGCGTTCAGACGCTGAGTACTTTGGAAAAGGCTTTAAATGGTCAAATTATTCTTTCATCATGGCGAAGAAAACAGACCTAGAAAAAGCAGCGGAGGGTGCTAAGTTCAAAATCCCACCAAAGAAAGAACATGAGCAATGGCCTCTGAAGACCATCGCTTTGTTTTTCTTCATTCTCATAGTTCCCATATTGGTTAGCCTTGCCGGGTTCTTCTTATACGGTGTGTTACTCTTCATAGTGGGTGTTCTTTACCTATTTGTGAGCCGACGAAGACAATCTAAAAGATAGTTCGTTCCTGCTCATGACACTCAGGACACAGCAGACGCAGATTTAAAATATAATGACACCCAACATATTCTTACTACGTGCCCCGGTAGCTCAGCGGCAGAGCGCCCGATTCGAAAAGAAGGCGAAGCTGTTAGCTGCTAGGCAGAGACCGGAAGGTCGTGGGTTCAAATCCCCCCCGGGGCGCTAATTTTTATTCGTTATTCGTTCGAATTTCCTAAGATGTTTAGGATTGTTGCTTCCAATCGACTCAAACCATCTATCCATATTTTTCATCCCTCTTATCGATACGCGATACAGGGTTCTCCAGTTCCCGTCAGGCCTTCTTGGAATCCAGCAGCTGTTATTGATTTTCAAGAATTCGTTGAGGATGAAACTTATTTGTTTGATTAGCGGTTTGGAAGTCGAAGAGATTTCAATTCTTGGATAAAGTCCCGAAGCCCTATTTTCCAAGTAGATACAGCCGTCGGTATCTAGTATACCTCTTAGACACGAACAGGCAAAGGAACAATCATTTGACATGGAATACGGTATTTGTATGTCGCCTTTCTCACCAAGTGGCATACCCAGAGCGTGGCGTTTGAATGTGACCAACATCTTCGATGCTTTCTGGAATCCTATGACGTCTTGCCAAGATCTTATCTTAACATCGAGATTGTATAGTTCGCGGTAAATGGATGTTATATAGCTGGTATAATATTCACAATCGTCATCTCGGTGACCCCTGAGTGAGTACAGGAATCTGCCATTGTAAACGTTCATGCTTCCATCACCTATATGGATTCCGGTTTCTTCGGCCAATTTTTCGTTTATTGCAGAAGGAATTTTGACGAGAAATTTCTCGTCATGCTTGCTTTTTTCTACGCCGCTTAAATCCATAATATAGATTTCGGCACGACGAATAAGAATAAATTCATATAAAAAGGAAGGATTCAATAATCAAATTCCAAAAGGAGGTAGGCTTCGAAGACGACGAAAAGACTAAGAGATTGAATGCAGTCGTATCTGGTCTCAGCGGACTGGGGCGGTAATCCTTCGATATCGTAGGACCGCATGCTCAGCTCGGGAGAGCACTCGGCTGAAGACCGAGGTGTCGCGTGTTCAAATCACGCCCGTCCCACTGGAACAGAAGGGTGTCGTGCATTACAATGGTTGCGAAGAGGGCTTCTTCTAAGAAGGCGGCAGCGGCAACGGTGCCAAGCTCCGCGGTCCACGGCGAGGCCGTAATCGTCGGCAGGGGCTTCTCCGGCCTTTCGGAGAAGGGATACGGAAAGGAGGAGCATGGGAAGCTATCCCTTTCGATGGCAGAGGCCCTGTACCTACAGAGGAAGGGAAAAATCAAGGTTCTTGAAGGAAAGAAAGTGATTTCGGAGGGTGCGCTCTCGAAGGTAGCATCAGGACTCGACCGCAGGTTTCGCGAAAAAGCGGCAGTCTATTCTGACCTGAGGGACAGGGGGCTCCTGGTCAAGACGGGCTTTAAGTTCGGCTGCGACTTCCGGGTATACGGCCGCGGCGTGGGGACAGGAGCGGCCGCGGGCACAAAGAGAGGGCAGAAGGCGCCCGGCGAGCACACGCGGTGGATAGTCCACGCGGCAACCGAGGGCTACACCT
>JAZDJY010000081.1:0-2278 GCA_043803615.1 Candidatus Aenigmatarchaeota archaeon
TTTCCGCGGTCGCAAACTACGCAAAGTCCGCGGGCAAGCAGTTCGTGCGTGTGGTCTCGTGCAACACGACCGGCCTTTGCAGGACGCTTTACCCGCTGCACAGCGCAATCGGGCTGCGAAGGGTCAAGGCCGTGATGATAAGGAGAGGGCCGGACCCATCCGACATAAAGAAGGGGCCTGTGAACGCAATCGTTCCCGACCCTGTGACCGTTCCCTCGCACCATGGGCCTGACGTCAACACCGTCATGCCGGATCTCGACATAACGACCGTTGCGCTCAAGGTGCCAACGACCCTCATGCACGTGCACTCGATAAGCGCAGAGCTCAAGAAGCCCGCGACTACAGAAGACGTGCTCAGGATATTCAGGAACGCGCCAAGGGTGGTCCTGGTCAAGGCCGGGGATAGCATTAAGTCGACGGCGCACATAATGGAATGGGCAAGGGACATGGGAAGGCCGCGCTCCGACCTGAATGAGATAGCCGTCTGGGAAGAAAGCGTCAACGTAAAAGATGGCGAGCTCTTCTACATGCAGGCCATCCATCAGGAAAGCGACATAGTCCCGGAGAACGTGGACGCCATAAGGGCGGTCCTAAAGATGGAAAGCGACCCGCTCGTAAGCATAAGGAAGACCGACGAGGCTATGGGCCTCAAGCAGTGGTGGAAGTGACATGAAAGCGCTGATACTTGCCGCGGGGAAGGGGGAGAGGCTGCGGCCGCTCACGGACACGGTGCCAAAGGTGATGCTGCCTGTCGCAGGAAAGCCGCTCCTGCAGCACAACCTCGAGCAGCTGTCCGGAGTCGTTGAGGAAGCAGTCATCGTCATCGGCTACAAGGGAGCGGCCATAAAGGACTATTTCGGAAGCGAGTTCCAGGGCATTAAACTCAGGTACGTCGAGCAGAAGGAGCAGCTGGGGACCGGGCATGCGCTCATGCAGGCCAAGGGCGCACTCAAAGGCCGCTTCGTCATGATGATGGGCGACGACCTGTACAGGAAGGAAGACATCGCAAAGTGCGCAAAGAATGAGCTTGCCGTGCTCTGCCTCCGGGGCGACACCAGGAACTTCGGCGCCTGCATCGAGGAGGGCGGCATGCTGAAGAGGATAGTCGAGAAGTCCGAAAAGCCCGTTTCACCGCTTGTGAACACCGGCCTCTACGTCCTCGACGAGAGGGTATTCGCCGTCAAGCTCAGAAAGAGCCCGCGCGGGGAGTACGAGGCAACGGATGCCATAAACGCCATAGCCGCAAAGGGCGGCGTAAGATGCGTGCAGGGAAGCTTCTGGATGCCCGTAGGCTACCCGTGGAAGCTCCTCGAAGCAAACGAGGCGCTCCTCAAGGAGTCCGGCTCCTTCATACACCCGCAGGCCAGGGTAAGCGAGAAGGCGCAAATCGAAGGCCCTGTCTACATAGGCAAGGGCGCGACGCTCAGGAACTGCGTCGTGCGGGGCTATAGCAGCATTGGGGAGGGAGCCGTGATTGGAAACTTCGTCGAGATAAAGAATTCCATAATCATGAATGACACGAAGATTCCCCACCTCTCCTATGTCGGCGATTCCGTGATAGGCCCGGACTGCAACTTCGGCGCCGGGACCAAGGTAGCGAACCTGCGCTTCGACGACAAAAACGTCATGGTAAAGGTCAAGGGAAAGCTCGTCGACTCCGGCAGGAGGAAGCTTGGCTGCATCATGGGCGCAGGCAGCAAGACCGGGATAAACGCATCGATACTCCCCGGTGCCGTGATACCCGCAGGCGGCACCGTCGGGCCGGGCGAGGTCTTCTCCTGAGCGCTGAAACGAATTTTAAGGCGAAAACCCAATAATATATCTATGGCCGACCCGCTTTCTTCGCTAGACGGCATCCTCGGAGGCCTGGACCTGTCCTTTGCAAACCCCGTGGGTCTTGGGGTGAACATCTTCCTTTCGACCATAATCGGCGGCATCCTGATACTTCTCATAGTCGAGATATTCGCAAAGAAGTTCTCGGAGTCCGTGAACCCCATGCACGCGTTCCTCGTGTCGCTCGTGATCTCGGTGATAAACCTGCTGGGGATAATCCCAATCCTCGGCGGCCTCGTGGGCACGCTGCCATTTGCCGGGATGATAGCCATGCTCCTGCCGGTCATCGTGTGGATAGCCCTGATAAAGGTGTTCTTCCGGGACCTTGCCCTGACGCACGCGCTCATGATAGGGGTCATCTGCTACCTCATGAGCATATTCCTCGTGCCCACCATCGTCGTCATGGTCTCCGCTTTCATCCCGTTCTAAGGAAGCTTTTTGAGCA
>JAZDJY010000082.1:0-6673 GCA_043803615.1 Candidatus Aenigmatarchaeota archaeon
CCACTTAACCATTATTTGGCGGTTTTGATTTAAAATAGCGTTATGCGGAAGGAATCTTTCCGTTTAAAAAACTTATTGCTGTTAAATGCTAACAATAACACTAGGCGAAAAAGATGGACGTGCTGCAGGAACATCTGGGAAAAATGGAGAATCTGGTGCATTCCAAAAGCAGATATACCCCCAAGAATAGCGGTTTTGGCAGTTACATGAAAAGCGCGTTTTCCCAACTCACCGGTTACCGTTACAATCAGTTCAGAAAGGTGACGGGAAGCGATGCCATTGAGCACGTTCCCCAGAAAGAGAGCCTCTTCCCTGCAGACCATGTGAAAGAAAAGATAGATGCCGGATATTATTTTTTTGATAGCGATATCATCGAAGCGGGGAAGGAATGCATTAAAGCAGAGTCTCTCAATCGAAAATACAATGCGGGACTCGATGGGGAAATAGATACACTCAGAAGAAAGATTTTAGGCAGGTATGCCGAAATGGAAAGACTTGCAAAAAAGAACTTATACGGCTTATATCTGGCAGACGCCGGTTCTCCTTCATCCCATGTCAAGTAGAGGGCGCTGTAAAAGATTTTTAAATGGGCCCGGCAGGATTTGAACCTGCGATTCCCGCCATTTTGCGGTCCTTTCCCGTTTTCCGCTGGCGCTTTTGCGCCCACGTGCTCGGAAAAGGGCCACGTCAAGGCGGTGTCATAGCCACTAGACCACGGGCCCCTGTAGGTTATATAACGCGCCTGTATTTTTATAAGTTGGCATCTCGACCTCCAAGGTCCATCTTGCCGGCTTCTTATCGGCCATACGCTTTTATTTACGGGTGCGACTAATTTCTATACATGGAAGTCTGTGAGAGCGGGCACTTTTTAAACCTTTGCTCGAATAGAATAGTATAAGTGAAAGTCATGGCAAAACCAATAAGAGCGACTCCCGAACTGAAGGGCGAGAGCGCAAGGCTTTTCGTTGAAAACATGGAAATGAAGGAAAAGTCAAGGGTCACGAGAGAGGAAAGAAGCTTAGCCAAGGCTATAATGGCCCTCACTTTCTGACGGCTTCCAATTTCGTCTTAGTCTCTTTGACAATCTTTAAGATGTTGAACATGTCGTAATATAGGGGAAGCGTCCCTTTTTCTTTTTCCTTCAGCACTTGGAAGCTGAATCTTTTGTAGAAATGGATAGCATCCCTTTTTGCGTCGACGATAAGGAACCTGCAGCCGCAGTGCTCATTCACCGCTACGAGACGGCCCATCGCGAAGAGGAGCATATTGGTCCCTATTCCCTTCCTTTTGAAACTCTCGTCTACGCACATCCTTGCGATTTTCATGGCAGGGAGCGTCTTATACGGCACGCCTTGGTCGCTGAACGCCTTTCCAAGATGCGTGCCGTGGATTCTTACAGCGTCCGAAAGAACCGTTACATAACCTGCCAGCTTATTGGACGGATTGTGAAAGAAAAGATACGTTGACGATATCTCCATTTCCTGGTTATCTATGGCATCCTCGATAAGGAAGTCCCTGAGTTCCACTTCTTCCGGTTTCTTGACATCTGTTCTGAAACCCTTTATGACGGCCTTGTGGCGCGATTCCAATAACTCTACTCTCAAGTCCTTGATATCGATTTTTCTCGCCGTGGGCTCCATGAATAATTCCCGCGTGGGATACCTTAAATAACTTACATGCTCCACGCAGACGATGGCAGTCCTGCGGCCGGACCATTTGTTCACCAGCCCTGTGACGGCTCATCTTCGCGGAACCATCTTTCGTAGTACCTGAAGTAGAAGTCCACGAAGACGAGGACGGAGATGACCACGCTCACGAGGATCCTTATGGCCAGGACGCTCTCCGGGAAGGACGTCTCGGCCAGCGTGAGCAGGTATGACGTCGCCGCCGCGCTGAGGAACGTCGTTATGATGATGCCCACGTAATACGCTATGTACGCATGGCCCCTGCGCTCCGAGTGCCCAAGCAGGGGTATCCGGATCGTGCCCCTCTCCCCGCCCACGAAGAAGTTTATTATTATGTCGGCGGCAAGGTAGCCTATCATCGCCGAAACGACGAAGTACCATACGTCGTGGTTTATGAAGCTGAATATGACCACGAAGGCGCAAACCAGGACGATGGCTCCGAGCTGGTCTCCGGACATGTTCTTCATGAACGCAAATAGCTGGCGGGCCATCTCCGCACCTTTTTCATTTTGGTCTTCGGTCATTCTCACACTTCCATTCACAATGCTCTCACTTGCTCCCAGCGCGCATCCTTTCCGTCGTATACTACTTCCCCGCCCACGATGGTGGCCCGGCACCTTCCGGGGAATGTCATGCCCTCGTAGGGACTCCAGCCGCACCTGGTCCGAAGGTCTCTTCCATTCACGACCTGCGGCTGCATGTCGATGAGTGACAGGTTTGCGATGCTCCCCGGCTTTATCTCCGCCGGCGGAAGGTTAAAAAGCCTTGCCGCCTCCATGGAAGTCAGCCTTGCTATCTCCGGAAGCGTCATCCTGAGGTTTTTAATCATAAACGAGACGAAGTTTGCGTACGTGTCCAGTCCCGGCACCCCGGACGCATGCGGTGGGTTAAGCTTCTCCTCCTGCCGGTGGGGGGCGTGGTCGGTCTCTATCCAGCGGACCCTTCCCGCGGCAAGCTCCTTCCTCAGAGCCTCGACAGAGACGCGGTCGCGCAGCGGCGGGTTCACCTTGCAGAGGAGTCCGCGCTTCCCGCTTCCCATCGATTCCCTGCTGAGCATCACGTGGTGGGGCGTCACGCCGCAGCCCGCGTGTACGGCGTGCGCGGCATCCTTCAGGAGGCCGATGGTCTCCGGAAGCGACGCATGGCAGACGTGCAGCTTCCCACGGAAGCCGAACTGTGCCGCGAGCCGCAGCTGGGCCTTCACCGAGAAGACCTCGGCCTCGGGAGGCCTCGCGTCACACCACGTCCTTGGATTTTTCGGGTTCCACTGCCACGACCTAAACTTTTCCACATCCTCACAGTGGACCATCAGGACCCCCCGGTAGCGCAGCTTTACGAGCGTCCTGTAGACGAGCGCCTGGTCTTCTCTGCCTGTCACGGCCAGTTCCCCAGTGGACTCGCCCGCGTACAGCTTGAGGCCTGCGACATCCCGGTATTTCCTCACGCAGGTAACGGCCTCCGCTATCTGCGAAGGCTTCGATGTCAGCCCCATGTAGAGGGCGTACCCGACCGGCGTGCCGCTCTTCCCTGCCGTCTCCATCCTCTTCAGTGCGTCGGTTTCCGTAAGTATCGGGGGGCTCGTGTTGGGCATGTCGTGGACTCTCGTCACGCCGCCGCGGGCCGCCGCCTCCCCTGCCGTCCTTATGGTCTCCTTTGCGCCCTGATTTGCGTCCCTGCAGTGGACGTGGGGGTCTATGAATCCCGGGAACAGCACGTCGGCACTGATGTCGGCCTCCCTCTTGAGGCAGGTGATTTTCGTCACCTTCCCGCCGTCGATTTCCACGAACACGTTGCTCTGCATCTTCCCCGGAGCCGTCACGGCAGCCTTCGCAAAAACCGTCAGCTTGCTCACAGGTCCACCTTCTTCCCCGAGGCGTCTCTCCTGCACCTGCCGAAATCCGTCACTTTTGAGAGCTGGGCCGAGGTGAACACTGGCCCATCCCTGCACACCCTTAGGCCGGTGCCGCCAAGACAGCAGGAGCCGCACACACCGAATCCACATTTCATGTACCGGTCAAGCGAGAACTCCGCGGGGACCTTCGCCTTCGTGCAGACGTCCAGGACCTTCTTCATCATTTGCTCGGTGCCGCAGCAGTACACGCGGTCTATCCCATTCCCTGCGAGCAGCTCCGAAAGGCAGTCGGTGCAAAAGCCCTTGTGGCCGAACGAGCCGTCGTCGGTCGAGTACAGCGCCTTCACCTTCCCACTCCCCTTGGGGAACCGCTGCCTGTACAGTAGCAGGCTTTCCCTCGCGGCGCCGTTGACCAGGGTCACCTTCTTGCCGGCATCCGACATCCGTTCGGCGAGGAACGCAAGCGGGGCGACGCCGTAGCCGCCGCCCACGAGCGCGGCGTTTTCCCCCTTCCCGGAAAAGCCGTTGCCGTATGGGCCCTGGATGCCGGCTTCCTCGCCCTCTTGCAGCGAGAATAGCTTCTCCGTGAAGCTTCCGACCTTCCGGACGGTGATTGCGAACTTCCCCCTCTCCTGGTATGAGATGCCGAAAGGCTTCTGTCCCACATCCGGAATCCACACCATCACGAACTGGCCGGGCCTTGCTTTCAGGTCCCCGAAGAACCAGAAGCTCTTCGTGTCCTCGGCTTCCTCGACTATCCCGTCTATCATAGTCATCCTCGGCCGCTCGGATTTCCTGCCAAGGCTCATATGAAAAATCCTCCTAGGACGTAGCGCAGGTCCCTTATGTCGTTCATGATTATCCGCGGCTCCAGCGCCTCGAGCTTCTCCCTGCTGTGGTAGCCCGAAAGGATCGCGGCCGTGATGACGCCCGCCTTCTTTCCCGTGTCTATGTCGTGGGTCATGTCCCCGGCGTAGATTATCTCCTCCTTTGGCACGCCGAGCTTTTCTATGACTTCCCCTATGTGCTCCGACTTGTCGCTTGCGCCCCCCACGACCACGGTGAAGAAGCCCGAGAGGCCGTAGGACTTTATCTGCTCCTGTAGGAACCTTTCCGGGTGCGCGGAAAGGACGGCCGTCTTTATCCCTTTTTCCTTCACCCACTGAAGCGTAGCTCTTGCGAAAGGGAAGATGCGCGGCATCTTTGCGGACTTTTCGAACTCCTCGTCAAACATCCTGCCTATCGTCTTTTCGTCTGCGAGGACGCCTATCGTTCTGAAGAAGTCCATGTATGTCGGGTCGAACTTCTCACGGAACTCATCCCTAGAAACGGCCTTCACCCCGAGCCTCCGAAGGATCCTCTTATTGGCCGCGTAGACCGCGCCAAAGTCGTCGCTTATGACGCCGCTCCAGTCGAAGATTATGGCCCTGACGGGCGGTGATGCATTATCCTTGGCTTCCTGCCCTTCCGCATCCCACCTTCTCTCCTGCACGCAATTCTGTGTCTTAACCATGCGCAAGACCCACCATTTCCTTTATCGAGGAGTAGCCCTCCTCCTTCATGAAGGAAGATAGTTCTGACGCCGCAAGCCTGAATGCCTCGATGCCCCTGTAGTGGACCGCAGAGCCCATGCCGACGGCGGATGCCCCGGCCATTATCATCTCGGCCGCATCCTCGCCCGTCGAGACGCCGCCGGTCCCTATGATGGGAATCTTCACGGCCTCGTAGACGTCGTAGACGCACCTCAGGGCCAGTGGCTTCAGCGCCGGTCCGGACAGCCCCCCGAATCCAAAGCTCAGGATAGGCCTTGCCGCCCTCGCGTCTATTGCCATGCCCGGCCCCGCGGTGTTTCCCATGTTTATCGCATGGGCGCCAGCCTTCTCGGCGGCCTTTGCCACATCCCCGATGCACTGTATCGAAGGCGAGAGCTTGACTATCACGGGCAGCTTCGTTGCCTTGCGGACGGCAGCCGTTATCGCAGCTGTCGCCTCCGGCGTCCCCTGGCCCGCGAGCATGCCGTAGCCAGGCGTGTGCGGACATGATAGTGGCAGCTCGACTGCGGAGAACCCGCCATGGAGGAAGTTTTTAGCCATGTAGGCGAATTCCTCCGCATCCTTTCCGATGATGCTTGCTATCACAGGCACGCCTACGTCCGAAAGCCCGGAGAACTCCCTCCTTGCCTCCTCAAGGCCCGGGTTTGAGTACCCGACGGCGTTGAGCATCACGTCTCCTTCCGTCAGTATGATGGGCGGCTTGTGGCCCGTCCTTTCCTCACGGCTCACGGACTTCATCGTGACCGCCCCGGCGCCGTTCCTTGCCACGTTTGAAAGCGAATCCTTAGTGACCCCGAGTATCCCGGATGCGAGGATGAAGGGGTTCCTCATCCGTATCCCGCAGAGGCTTACAGAAATGTCGGCAGGCATACTATTTTCTTGTGGCGTTGATATAAAGGATTGATTCGCCGGGCTCTCACGCGCTGTGTATCGGCTTGAGGCGCATGCGGAACTTGCGCTTCTCCGGGCTCTTGACCTTCCTCGTGTGGTACTCCATCAGGACCATGCCCCCGACTATGAGGAGGCCGCCCATGAGATGGGCTATCGTGATGGCCTCTCCCAGGAAGATTGCGGCGAAGGCGACGCCTATCACCGGTGAGAACAGGATGGCAGTCGACACCCTCGACGCGGAGGTTTTTTCGAGCGCGCCGTACCAGAGCATCTGGCCGGTTATCATCGCAACTATGGCAAGGGAGAGCATGAAGATGATATCCGGGTGCAGGACCGGGCCCAGCGGGAACGAAAATCCCAGCAGCGTGGAAAGCACGAACACGGAGATGAGAAGCGATGCCGCGCCGAACACGTTCCTCATCGAGACTATCACCTCCGGCTGCAGGTGGTGCAGGTATCTCTTGTAGAGGACGTTGCTCAGGGCGTAGGCCGCTGCGGAAAGAAAGATGAGGATGTCGCCGATGCCCATCAAGCCGGCATCCCCGGCGAGCGCAGGGGCGGCCGCAACCGAGATGAACCATATGCCAAAGAACATCACCGCGGTTCCCGCTATCTGGTGCTTCGTTATGGTCTCCTTCAGCATGAATACCGCAAGGATGGACATGACGACGCCTTCCGCCCTCGATATGAGG
>JAZDJY010000083.1:0-10488 GCA_043803615.1 Candidatus Aenigmatarchaeota archaeon
ATGGTCCTGGTCATGGACTTCAAGTCCATGTATCCGTCGCTCATAAGGACGTACAACATCTGCCCGACCACGCTTCTCCTAACGCAGTCCGGTGAAGACTGCACCCTCACTCCAAGCGGGTCGAGGTTCGTGAAGAAGGAAATCAGGCACGGCATAGTGCCGCGGATACTCGAAAACCTCATGAGCGAAAGGGCTAAGGTGAAGAAAGAGCAGAAAAAGGCCGAAGGCAAGGTGAAGAAGGCACTCGACATGAAGCAACTGGCGCTCAAGGTCATGGCCAACGCCTTCTACGGCTACTTCGGCTACCAGCGGGCAAAGATTTATAGCGTCGAGATAGCCGGCGCCGTCACGGCGCTGGGCAGGGAGACCATCCACAAGACTGTGAAGGCCATGGAGGAGGACTTCGGCTACGAGGTCGTCTACGGCGACACGGATTCGGTCATGATAAAGGTCCCCACCGAGAGCCTCGAGGAGGCCGAAAGGATTGGTAAAGACGTCGCCGCGAGGATGACAGCGATGCTGCCCGGCGTGATGGAGCTGGAGTTCGACAAGATATTCAAGCGTTTCCTGCCGCTCACGAAGAAGAGGTACATGGGATGGTCCGTGGAACGGGACAATGACGGAAAGTGGGTGGAGGGCATCGTGATGAAGGGTATAGAGACGGTCAGGAGGGACTGGTGCGAACTCACCGGGGAGACCATGAAGACCATAATAGAGATACTGCTCAAGAAGAACGACGTGAAGGAGGCCGTCTGCTACTTTAAGACTGTCGTTGACGACCTGCTGAGCGGGAAGACGGGCATAGAGAAGCTCGTGATAACGAAGACCATTACGAAGAGGGTGGAGTCCTACGACGGGCTGCAGCCCCACGTCGAGGTCATAAAGAAAATGAGGAAACGAAGGGAGCTCGAAATACCAGGCGTCGGGGACAGGATAGGATACGTGATAGTCAAGGGGGCGGAGCTGCTCTCTAGGAGGGCCGAGGATCCGGCATACGTGAAGGAGCAGGGCTTGAGCATAGACCCCAGGTACTACATAGATAACCAGCTCCTCCCGCCGCTCGAGCGCATATTCGGCGCGATAGGCGTGGGAAGGGAGGAACTGCTCGGCCTGGGAAGGCAGGTGGGGCTCATGGACGCGATAAATGGCCATGAGAAGGCCGCGAAGGCGCGGGACCTCGTGGACATAGCCGACGTGAAGGGTTTTTCGTGTGTTAGCTGCGGCCGGAGCTACAGGAGGCCCCCGCTCTCCGGGACCTGCGACTGTGGCGGCGGGCTCCTGTTCTCCACAGACTGCGGCCTCGCAGAAAAGGCCGTCTTTCCTGTTTCACAAAGGAACGCAGGCTCCTGATGCACCTTTTCGCCGGGCGCGTGCCAGTTTCACGCTGCCTTCCAGCGTCCCGTGAATCTCCACATGAAACAAGGGGGTCGCCGCGAGCGTGCTTGTGTTTCATTCATGTGATGTTCACATGGCGCCCATTGGTGCCTGTTTACATGGGAAATGAAGGGGTTCCAGTGGAAATGAAGGGGTAACATCGTCACATGAAAGCGTGCAAGTGGCGTTAACGTCGGCCAATCGCTATCATGGAGCGACGAATATAAGGAAGTCTGGAAGCAGGCCGGCGAAGAAGAGCATGGTCGGGAGCATGAGAAAGCCCATGAGATACATCCTCTTCACCCCGAGGATTTCGCATGAAATCCCCATCACCGTGAGGAGTGCTGCTATCGCGACGCCGGCCGGGCCGGACAGCACGGCTATGAGAACCACGATGGCCGCTAGAACCAGGACGTTCACCTTTCCGTAGTCCACGCCCGAAAGCGCCCCAGCTGCCCGCCTGCCTGTCCAAAGGGTAAAAAGGCAGGCAAGGAAGCAGGAGAACAGTGAAACGGCCATCATGAAGGCAACGTCTGCCGCGCCCAGGGAAATGCCCAGTTCCTCTATTGCGGCGGCCGCACCGGAGCGTGCCTTGCCTATGACGGCAAGCGCTATGAACGTGAACATGATGTTTGCCGTAGCTATGGCGCCAAGCGAGACCATGAAGTCCTTTCGCCTGCCCCTGAGGGCTGTCCCGGACAGCACGCCTGCCTGCGCCGACCCTATGCCCGGCAGGAGGCCAACAAGCAGTCCGGCAATCCAGCCGGTGACGCTCCCCCTGGCCGGCCTCACACTAGCCGCCTTCTTCATCTTCTGCTTCGGAATGGCAGTCCTACCCCTGGCACCCATGAGCAGCAGCGGGATGCCGAAGAGTCCGGAGAGCGCCGGGAACAGCACGGCCTCGGACGGCATGGAGTAAAGGAGCGTCACGCCCGCAAGCCCTGAGGAAAGGAACATGAAGGCGGCGCAGGCCCGCCTGCCCCACCCCCTTTCCATGGCGAGGAGCAGCAGGAAGACGAAAAGAAGCAGCATGTGGGTATAAGACTCCATGCCCGCGTACAGCAGCGGTATCGTGAAGTACATCAATGGGAGGGCGGCGGCCGTGAGGATGGCCCCAAGGGCGCTTCCAACGACGGTCATGAAGAGCGCGGAGTATCCTTCGCCGCGCAGGAGCATGCGATGGCCGGGGAGGACGGAAAGCGACGTCTCCTCCTCCGGCGCCCCTATGAAGATGCTGGGTATGAAGTTCACGATGGTGTTCGAGACCGAGATTGCGACGACGAAGGCCATGAGGGGATACGAGCCCGAGGCGCCGGCCGTGAAGATTGCGGGAAGAAGCATGGCAAAGACCGTGTTGGGATGTATGCCTGGAACGAGCCCTACCAGCACGCCCGCGCCTATCCCTGCAAGGGTGAAGAGCATTACTTCGAGGAACATCTTTACGCCATGCTTATATCCCTCGTGCCGAGGTCTACGAGCGCCTGCCTCCCCTTTCCAAAAGAGACTATGGTGACGCCCTTGTAGTTCGTGGTCCATGGTTCGTTCGTTCCTATGGCCCAGAATATGTCCGGCTCCCTGTCAAGGACGGAGGCGTTCCCGCGCGCAAAAGGCCCGGGGCTGCCTACGACCCTCCTCCGGAGCCACGAAAGCGCGAGGTTTTGGTCTACGGGGCCTTCATGGGCGTATATGAATACCGAGACTGCCGCGCCGCTTGCGTCTTCTATGAAGGCCCATGCGGGTGTCTGGAGCCGCTTTTCACCGTAAGCGTCTTTGAGCGTGTCCGGGGTTATGACGACGTCGGCGTTCCCCGCGCCCGGACCGGAGGCAAAGGAAAGCAGGAGCCTGCCGCTTGCGCAGGCCACGTCATGGCTTATGGATATGTCCGGGTAGGCTAGGCTTTCTGCGATGAGCGTGCCGTCCCTGACCCAGCCCGTTGCCGAAAGGACGTCGTCAGGCAGCACTTTCACACTGCTCCTCACGGGTATCGTTCCTGTGGTATCTTCGAGCAGGAACGAGCTGGCGTCCGCCTCCCTCACCATGCCGATGACGCTTACCTTGGAATTCTCCCTCACGGCGTTCTTCACGGAAACCGCATCGGTCTTCCGCAGGAGCAGCCCACGGAGCTTCTCAAACCTCTCCCTGTACGTCCTGACCGCGTCTTCCGGTGTCATGCTGCCTTTCTCCGCCGCGGCTCCTCTCAGCGTGCACCTCATTCCCTTCTTCTTTTCACCGAGGACCACGCTGGATTTGGCCTCGGCCGGAGGAAGCTCCTTCTCGATTTTTCCGTCTTCCATGTCCTGCAGGGTGGAAGGAGAAACTAGTACTCCTTTCTTCAGGAACTCCCTCACTAGGGATTGCTTGTCCATCCTATAGATTTATCAGAAATTAATAAAAGCTTCCGGGAATTCGCCGGCGAGTGTCGTCGAAAGGAGGGACACGAGCTTCTCGTTGAGCTGTATGTTTATCTTCCTCGTCCGCCCGTACCTTCCCTTGGAGACTATGGTTGCGTTTATGACGCCCAGGATGTCCAGTTCCGATATGAGGTCTGATACCCTCCTCTGGGTCAGCGTCTTGAGGCCGTTTTCCGCCGCAAGCCTCTCGTAGAGCTCGAAGACGTCGCCCGTCTGCATGGCCTTCTTCTCCTTTTTAAACAGGCAAAGCGCTGAGAGCAGGACGAGCTTGGACTGCTTGGGCTGCGCCCTTATTATCTCTATTATCCTTTCCTTGTCCAGCTTTTCTTCGGCCATGTCGACGTGCCGCTCCGTCACCCTGTCCCGGCCTTCCCTCTCGGCGAGCTCTGCTGCGACGCGCAGGAGGTCGAGCGCCTTCCTTGCGTCCCCGTTCTCCTGGGCTGCGAGAGCCGCGCACTTGGTGAGCACCGCGTAGTCTATGACGTTTTCGTGGAATGCGGTCTTGGACCTCTCCTCCAGTATGTCCTTTATCTCGGCTGCGTTGTAGGGAGGGAATATCATCTCCTCCTCGGAAAGGGAGGATTTTATCCTCGGGTCGAGGTTGTCGACGAACGATACCTTGTTCGATATGCCGACTATGGTGAGCTTCGTCTTCTGTATGTCCTGGTTTATCCTCGTCAGGTTGTAGAGTATGTCGTCCCCGACCTTTTCTATCAGGGCGTCTATCTCGTCGAGCACGAGGATCACGTTGCCCCCGTTTTCCTCAAACGCCGAAAAAAGCCGCTGGTATAGGGTGTTCGTGGGCAGGCCCGTGAACGGGACCTCTATCCCAAAGAAGGATATCATCCGTGAAAGCATCCTGTATTCGGTGTCGGCTACTTTTCGCATCTTGCAGTTGAGGTATATTATCTTCAGCTTCCGCTTGTGCTCTTCTGCCGCAAGCTCCAGGCCCTTCGTGACCTTCTTTATGCACAGGCTCTTCCCCGTGCCCGTCTTGCCGTACATGAATACGTTGGAGGGCTTCTCGCCGCGCAGCACCGGGGCAAGCATCAGGGCCAGCTCATTGACCTGCTTCTTCCTGTGTGGGATGTTCTCCGGTGTAAAATCGGATGAAAGGGAGTCCTTGTCGTTGAAGATGCCCGCCGTGCTTGCGTACTGCCTGAATATGTCGTTAAGGGAATCCTGGGCCATGGTAGCACCTGTTTTGGAGTTATTATTTGGTTGTTTGCTTAAAAAGGTTTGTTTCCTGTGGAACTTTCCACTCTCAAAGATGTATATATGTAAGTTCCAAGGACACGCTCCCCCTCCCTTCCTGTGGAACTCTCTATATTTTAAAAACAACAACAGTAAACGTTATAACATAGTTATAGTATAGTTATATATAACTAACCTTAGAAAATAAAAGAAACAATCTCCACAGGAAATGATGGAGGGGGCCCGGCCGCTGCGGCGCCGTAGCCGGAAGGGAATAGGTGGCTCCGCTTTTTATTTTTAACACATTCCAATAAGATATAATATCCAATCGGGTGTCCGGATGAAAATAGTGATAATAGCAGACGTGCACGGCAAGTACACAGCCCTGCAGAAGATAATGGAGGAAGTGCGGAGCCTCGATGCAGATCTCCTCATAGCCCCTGGGGACTTCACGGACATGTTCGAGTCGGTCCACGACTTCAGCCAGATGGAGATAGCGGACATGGTGGTGCAGAAGCTGCTCGTTCCGGGTCTCAAAGTCTTCTGCGTGCCGGGAAACCACGACCCATATGAGATAGTCGACGTTTTCGAGGACTACGGCGTCAACTTACATAATAAGGTGAAGAAAGCGGGAAGCACAACATTCATCGGCTGGGGCGGCGCGGAGACACCCTTCAACACGACGTTTGAGCCAACAGAAGAGGAAACAAAAGAGGCTCTATCCAAGCTTACCAAAAAAGCCAGGGGAAGCTGGGTGCTCGTGACGCACGCTCCCCCGAAGGGAACCAGCCTTGACGTCGTCGGGGATGGAAAGCACGTCGGCTCGGCGGCCGTTAGGAGCGCGATAAGGGAGAAGAAGCCCCTCCTTGCGATCAGCGCCCACATACACGAGAACAAGGGCGCGTCGAAGATCGGGCCCACGACTATTTTTTACCCAGGCCCCGCGTACGGCGGCTTTTACGGTGTCGTCACCATCGGGCACGGTGCCGTGGAGTGCCACACCAAAAAGGTCAGCTTGTAGCGGCGGAAAAACGGCTGGATTTTGCCACTATCTCCTCTAGCGGCGTCTTCTCGCATATCGAGAGGGGTACGCCTTCCACCTCGGCTATGTTCTTTGCGACCTCGCTTACGGAGGCCTCCGGAATGTTATGGAGGACTATGAGCGCCGGCTTGAGGTTTGCTACCTTTATTGCTATGAGAGGACCCTTTCCCGTCGTTATGTTGGTGAAAATCAATGCCCTGCGCGTGGTCACGCCGTAGAGCTTGCGCAGTTCGCCAAACGGCATCTCCGTGATGGCCTTGACGGAATCTATTATGGTATAGCCGTATATCACACCGTCCGAGGGCGCCTTCTTCGTTATTATCTTGGCCCCCACACTTTCGCAAAAATCCACTATCCCGACGCCGCCGGAGAACTCCTTTATGTCGACTATCGCAGCCGAAGCCGGGGCCGACCCCTCACCGGAGGAAAAAAGCCTTATCACTTCGCCGCCCCTCCCCTCATCGAGCCCTATGAGGGAGTCGACGTACCTGCGCAGGAAGAGCACGCCTGGGGACTTCCTCCTCCCGGACTCATAGTCTGATATCACCGAAGAGCTTATTCCAAGCTTCTTTGCGAGTTCCTTTTGGGAGACCCGAAAAAGGGTCCTCCACTTCCTTATGTTCGCGGGCGGGTCCTCGGATACGCCTATCTCTCCTATCATGTCTTTTGCCAGCCTGAGCTTTTCGTGCTCATATTCGTCAGAAGACTTGCCCATGCATCGTTAATCGCCTTCATGCTTTAAAAACCAGCCTTTTGCCGTCCGCCGTCCGGGGATTCACATTCCGGCAGGCCGCAGGAAAAGCTACCAGACCGTCACCGTTATGTTCGCAAGGACGCCGTCGTCCGGGACGTATCCAAACCTCATGACCTTCCCGCTTGCGGCCTCCTCGACAGGCGTCCTGCCGCACTTGATATAAACGGTTCCATCCTCACCGGAGGCCAGTATCTGCAGGCGGTTGTACTTTATTGTGGGATAAGACTCATTCAATCCGAGCCTGTCCAGCGTATTGAAGTAGCCGTCATTTCCCGCGCAGGAATCGTTCAGCTGCTGCATCTTAGCCGTGTCGAGGTTCGGCCACTCTGAAAATATGCCCGCGTCGTTTCCGCCTGTGAGCATGTCGGACACGCGCATGGCCTTGGACTGAAGGTCGGCATTCTTTGAGATGTCGTGGTGGGTCGCAAAGCTCGACGAGAGGTAGCTTATCGTGTATATCACGATGGAGAACATGATGAGGGAGGCTATTATGAACTCGAACACGGCCTGGGCCTTCATCATCCCTCCACCTCCCTCATGCAGGGAACACATCCGTGTTTGCAAGGAATATGAAGACGAAGAGCACTATGGAGACCATTATGATGGAGTGTTTCATGCCGGCTACGGCGGAATTCTCCCCCAGCTGGCCTGCTATGAGCCCCGAGAATATGCCCTGCATGAGGAGCACGTAGAAGAAGAGCGACACGTAGTAGCACCCCACGCCATCTGGATTTACCCCAAGGACGCTGCACGTCGCCCCGAAGAGCGCGCATGGGAACACTATACCCATGTCGCCGCATGGATTGGTGAACGTGGCCGAATAGCCGCCCATGGTGTCTTCCGTCCCTACGGACACCGTCTGCATCATCGGGACGAATATGAATATTATCACCACCACAATCGCCAGGAACATGAAGAAGATGCCATACGTCACCATGACGTGCTGGCTCGTGACGTTCCTCCTCTCCTCCTCAGCCTCGCGCAGCATGTTCATGTTGGCCGCGGCCGAGTCCAGCGTCGCGACCACGTTGCCTCCAGACTTATAGGACTCCTTGAGAATGTTGAGGACCTCGGTTATGGAGACCGACCCCTTCACGTTCTTCTCGAATATGTCCAGGACACGCAGGAACGGGACGCCCCATGAGAGCTTGTTCGACATGGTCTGTATCTCCGGGGTGAGCTTGCCGTAGTTGGTCTTCGCCGCCATCTTTATCGAGGACTCTATCGTCATCCCCGACCTCTTCGAGTCCGCAAGGTCCCTTATGAAGTTTGGGAACTGCCGCTCCACGCTCTTGAGCCACGCATACTTCGAATATTTGTATATGAAATAGGGGACAATCATTATGAAAAGCGCTATTATGAAGGAGTTCCCTATGACCGCGACGTCTCCTGCGAGCAGTATGGAGAGCGCCACGACTGCTACGCCCACGGCCGCGGGGACGATTATCACCTTTTCCCTCATTCCTATTTCCATTGCAATACACCTAAAGCGGGGACAGCCCCTTGAGAAGCACTATGAATCCGGCCGACGTCGCCGGCACGAAGAAGAACACTATGAACGTCTGCACGAGGATGATATCGCCACCTACGAGCGGCGACATGACCGACGACAGCACTATGAAGAAGAGGGTCCCCACTATTATCAGGGTTATGTAGATTTCCGTGTAGAAGTTTATCTTGCTTGAGTACGACTCCAGCACCCTCCTATACTGTTGCATGCTGTCCTTGGTCTTGTCGGTCAGGTACTTGTAGACGTCGCCTCCGGTGGTCATCGTGGACACGAGGCCCCAGAGAAGCTCCGACCACGCAAGGGAAGGCGTCCTGTTTGCCACCTTTGCAAGCGCGGAGGATATGTCCGTCCCGAACATCTTCACGTCCCTGTAAATCCTCTTCGCGTCATCGCCAAGGACCCCCTCCCTAAGCGACAGCATCTTGAATATCTCGACTGGGTGCGTCCCGGAGCTTGCGGCAGCAGCCATGGAGGCAACCGCGAATGGAAGGTCCCTTTCTATGCTCGTCTCTATGTTCTTCGACCTTAAGTTTGGGTACCAGTAGAAGCCGATGAAGACGCCACCGGACGCAAGGAATGCAAGGATTATGGAGAACGTGTAGGAGAATCCGGCCCTCTCCGTAAAGACCGTGACGAAGAACGAGCCCGCAAGCATGGCCGAAAGGAACGTTATGAGCGTGAGCGTGAGCGCTATGGAGAGGTACTCCTTCAGGGTGTACTTTATCTGGGCGCTCCGGACCTTCACCTCGAGGGGCTCAAACGAGTCCAGGTAAGGCGCTATCAGGTTGCCGAAGACCTTTATCGAGAGTTCCTTCAGCATCTCCCCACCTAGTCGCCCTCTTCCATGAAAGTCGTGACCTTGTCCGCGTTCAGGTAGTACTCGCTTACAACCCTTCCGACCTCGTTATAGTCGTACACACCCTTCTTGAAAAGCCATTCGATGACCTTCTTCCTCCTGAGGAGCTCCGCCTGCACGCTGATTTCCGTCACGCCAGTCATCCTGGCTATATCCTCGAGGACCTTGGACTTCCCCTTGGTTAGGAAGTCGTCTTTCAGCGCCGACCACTCGAAGATCTTCGCGCTCACGGGCCTCTCCCCTTCGAGCCCCGTTATCTCTATGATTTCGTTGACCCTCCTGACGTCCTTTCCCTTGACCTTCACCCGCTGGACGAAGACCAGTATGTCGACGTTTTCTATCAGCGCCGGCGGGAGCGATATGGGAGGCGTGACCAGCCTGTCTATGAGCTGGATGAGCGACGCGGCGTGTATGGTCGCGAGTGATGGATGACCGGTGGCCATCTGCTGGAAGAGGACGAAAGCCTCCTTTCCCCTGACCTCGCCCACCACGAGGTAGTCGGGCCTCTGCCTAAGACTGGACTTGAGGAGGTCGAAGAGCGTGACCTCGCCGACCTTGCCCTTCACGGAAAGCGGGGACCTTGCCACCTCTGGCACCCAGTGCATGTGGGGGAGGCGCAGCTCCGGCGTGTCCTCTATGGAAAGTATCTTCAGGTTGGGCCGTATGAAGAGCGAGAGCGCATTGAGCAGCGACGTCTTGCCCGTGGCTGTGCCGCCCGATATGAGTATGGATTTTCCGTTGTCTATCGCAAGCCAGAGGTAGGCCAGCTGCAGGCTGTTCACGGTCCCGAAGTGCATCAGATGGGTTGGAGTCAGCGGATACGAAGTGAACTTCCTTATGGTGAAGTTACTGCCGCGCCTTGCTATGTCCGTTCCCATCGTGCACTGCACCCTGCTCCCGTCCGGGAGGGCCGCGTCGAGAAGCGGGTCGGCAACGGATATGGATTTCCCGCATTTCTGGGCGAGCTTGAGTATGAAGCTGTCCAGGTCGAGTGAGTTCTCAAACCACAAGTTCGTTCTGAGGGGGCCAAGCTTAGGGTTCCTGTGGTATATGTATATCGGCACGCGCTCGCCGTCGCACGATATGTCCTCTATCTCCGGGTCCTTCATGAGGGGCTCGATTGTGCCAAGGCCGAATATCTCCTTTTCTATGTGGTACTGGAGCACCGGAACCCTGGTCCGGTCGATCATTTGGAATTCTCCAAGGGACGTCTGCACTTCCTTTTGGAGGAGCTCCTTTGCCTTTATCTCACCAAGCTTGGAGAAGTCGACGTCAAGCCTTTCCTCTATATCCTTCTTTATGGCTTCGACCAGTTTCTTGTCCTCCGCGGAAAGCTGGGGCTCCACG
>JAZDJY010000084.1:0-2344 GCA_043803615.1 Candidatus Aenigmatarchaeota archaeon
CCCTCCAGAGGCTTTTCCCCTCAGAAGAACTGCTGGACCAAATCAGTGAAGGGCGCAAGCGGTTCGCAGAAGAACGCGGTGTTGTTCACGGGTGACGTGCACGTCACGACGGCTATGAGCGCGAGCACCACGATGAGCATCAGCACGACGCCAAGGACGAGTACTATGCCGCCTTTCATGCTTATGATTGAGCGCGCCGGTTTTTAAATCAGTGCGAATCTACAAGTAAAGATGGCCGGCGGGGATTCCGAGAGGTCGGATTACTTCGAGCACACAGACAAGAATCACTACAAGGGCAAGTACAAGAAGCGCGTCCCCATGAGGGAGATAAAGGGCATCCAGTAGGAAGGCCGCAGGCGCCATATTTAAAATTTCCCGATAACCTATTTGCATGGCAAGCGACGGCATTGGCAGGCTCTCCATGTCGTACTTGGCCAGCAACTTCCACATCATGTACAGGGACGCCCATGGCAGGAGGAAGTCCTACCACAACCTCTCGGCCGACATGCTGCTTTTCACGACAGGCCACCTTGCCGAGAACGGCGAAGCAGGCGAAATCTTCGACGTTAACTATAGCCCGCTTGCCGTGAAAAGGCTCGGCGCGCTGGCAGGAGACGTAGAGCACATCATCGAGGCCGCAAACGCGCGCACCCTCGGGGATAGCAGGTGGAGCCGTCCGGACTCGTCGGCGCCTGGTACCGAGAAGCCTTCGCGCGCGGGCCGCGACGGCGCAGGAGTTCACGAATTCTCCGTCTCTTACGGCAATGGCCGTTTCCATCTTGTCTACAATGACATGCTCAGTAATGTGACGGGATGCTACAACCTGCAGGCAAGGGACATCCTCTCCATCACCGGCGGCCTGGCAGACGCGAGCTGCACCGGCGAAGACTTCAATCCGAAATTCACGCCCCGTGCCAGGAGGAAGCTCGGCCCATGGGCAGCCAGGATAGAGGCCAGGCTCGATGCGTCTGTGACGTTTCCTTCAGGGAAGTAAAGGGCATCCAGTAGGATACGAGGATACGTTTTAAAAGCATTGGACTGCTATCTTATCTAGAGGGGGCTGTGAGGTAGTCTGGCATCCTGGCGGGCTCCAGATGTCGTCTGGAGAGCTGACGGGTTTATTGAGGCTTCGATAAGCCGGATGATAAGAAGAAACCCGCATACATGGGTTCGAATCCCATCGGCCCCATCATAACCCTTTTGGACAAGTAAACGTCCAAAAGCGTTAGCGGAAAGTACGCAAGCCTGCGCGTATTAAGCTTTCAGTATCTTTGCCTTGACTTCCCCGAAGTGCGCGGGCAGCTTCTCCGGCGAAAGCTTTGCCTTCTCGTAGCCTGAGAACGTCTTCTTGAACGTGGAAGCGCTCTCCTTCTTCAGGTGGGTGGCATAGGAGGCTATGTGGGTCCCGCTTATCCTGTCCTCGCCAGGCACTATCTCTTCTGAAATCGGAATGGAAATACCCGCATCCACGGCACCCTTCACCGCGGCATAGGTCCTGTTTCCCTTGGTGGACCGCGTAAGGCCCAGGTCGAGTATGGCCTCCTTGACCTTCTTCTTTGCCCTCACCCCGCAGAGCAGTCCGGTCAGGTAGGCAGCCGGGATGTTGCCTGTGCCGCCCTTCCAGCCTAGCTTTGCAAGCTCCCTTGAGTCGGCAGAGAAAAGGGTCTTGTCGCCTGCGGGCTGGTACTCGACGAACTGGCATCTCACGTTCTTGTTGGATTTCCTCACGACGAGCCTGGTCTTGCCGCTTTTGAGGAGGGAAAATCTCCTCTTGTAATCAGTCTTCTGCTCCCTCCTCCTCCTGTGAGGGACTATCATGATTCTTCCCCTAGGCATGCTTCACACCCGCCTTCTCTTTCTTCTTGCTCTTTATCAGGTTACCTTCCTTCAGGAAGGACAGCATGTGCTTCTTGTTCCTGTACTCGCCGCCCTTGGCCCTCCTGTAGAACTTGTTGTAAACGGCATTATCTATCAGGCCCTTATCCTTGAGCTCTTTTAGAAGGCTCCTCTGGGCCCTGATGTTCCTCATCCACGTTTCCTTCCTTGAGACGAGGACGAACTTCTTGCCCCTCTTGGTCCCCCTTCCGCCGCTCCTTCCCTTCTTCTTCTGCGCAAGCTTCTTGTTTGCGCCAATCCTTCCTGTTCCCTTCTTCTGGATTTTCTTTATGAGACCCTTGACTATGAGATGCCGCACATCGTTCCTCGTAAGCGCTTCCTCTATCTCCTTCTCCTGGGAGACCTTCACCCTTCCGGGGCCGCACTTGAGAATCTTTGCTGCCATCCTCTTCTGATAAGAAGTATTCATCCTTAATCACCGCCGGCGTCCTTTGCCTTCTTCTTGGCC
>JAZDJY010000085.1:0-2979 GCA_043803615.1 Candidatus Aenigmatarchaeota archaeon
ATGGTCCACAAAGATTTCCCAAAGGTCACGGTCGCGATGATGGCTTCCTGCTTTGCCGTGTTCCTGCTGCAGATAGTCTTCCAGGACCTGACGGCGGAAATATCCCTCACCCCGATATACGCGTTTGCCGGAAGCTACTGGCAGTTCTTCACCTACATGTTCGCCCACGGCTCCATAACCCACCTGGGCCTCAACATGCTGGCCCTCTTCATATTCGGAAGCGTCACCGAGCGCGTGCTCGGCTGGAAGAAGTACCTCACCCTTTACGTGCTCTGCGGCCTGGGCTCTGCCGCGATGCACATCGCGCTCACGGGCATATCCGACGTCCCGCTCCTCGGCGCGAGCGGCTCGGTCTTCGGCGTCCTCACCGCGTACGCCTTCATGTTCCCAAAGAACATAGTGATAGTCTTCCCGGGCATACCGGTCCCTGCGGCCCTGCTGGTCGCGTTCTTTGCGATATTCGAGCTCTTCTCGGGCTTCTTCGGCCTGGAGCCCGGGATAGCCAATTTCGGGCATCTCGGGGGCATCGTCGCAGGCCTTGCCATAATGTCTTACTGGAAATGGGCCGACAGGTCCAAGCGGCCCTCGTGGGAGGACTACGAGTACACTTGGGACAGCGGCATCGGGGGCATGTGATATCAGCATGAAGATACTCTTCGTCACCGGGAACGCCGGGAAGGTAAGGGAGGCAGTAGCGATACTTGCGCCCCTCGGGATAGAGGTCGTCCAGGAGAAGTCCGATGCCGACGAGATACAGGACAAGGACGCAGGAGCGGTCTCGGAGCACAAGGCAAGGGAGGCCTTTGCAAGGCTGCGAAAGCCGCTCATAGTAGAGGACACGGCGCTGCACATAGCAGGGCTCAACGGCTACCCCGGAGCGTTCGTGAAGCACTTCGTCGAGTCGATAGGAAGGCAGGGCATCGTGGACTGCGTGAAGGGTAAGGACCCCTCGGCCGAGGGCGTGTGCGCCATATCATACTGCGACGGCAAAGGCAAAATCCGGACATTCAGAGGCTCAGTCAAAGGCAGGATAAGCTGTAGCGTCCACGAGGGCGGCTACGACTTCGGCTGGGACCCCATATTCATACCCGACATTCCCGGAGGCCGCAAGAATGAAAAGACCTTCGCCGAGATGGGCATGGACGAGAAGAACAGGATATCCAACAGGATGAGGGCCTTCGAAAAGCTTGCGCAGTGGCTGAAAGGGAATTCCAAGTGAAGCTTTCGTCTTCAGTCTTTCTCTTCTTTTCCTTGCGCTTTCTCTTCCTTCTTCTCCGTGGTCCCGAATATCTTTTCGAGCGGCTCCTTGCCGTGCTTCACAACCTTGGAATTGACCTGGGCCGTGTCTTCGGAGACGACTCCTCCCCTGACGGACTTCCTCTTCCTCTGGCCCTGCTCCTTCGGATGGAAGCCGGGCGCGCCTGATATGAGCACCCTCTTCCTTCCCGGGCCCTGGATGTCCTTCCTCATGGGAAAGCCGTCCTTGTCGGAGCCACCGGTTATCTGCAGCTCGTAGCCTGAAAGCCCGGCTGCGCCGCCTTCCACCTTGTCGCCTATCTTCCTTCCGAGGATGCCCTCGCCGGAAACTTCCTTCTGGTAGGACTTCCTCGTCTTCGGGTCGGATATCACTAACTTGAATGCCATTTTTTCACCTCTTCCCAGGTTGCGGCGCGGCTTTTTCGGCCGACTCATCCCCGGGTCGATATCTACATTTATTGAGCACAAGCGTTTAAATAGTTGAGCCGGGGCTCAGATGTAGGATATGTACAGCCACTTCTCGACGATCTTCCTCGGCTGCATGAAGTAGAACTTGACGAGGCAGGAAAGCTCATCCCGGAGCTGCGGGTCCTTCTTCTGTATGCTGAAGTGGAACGATGCTCCCTCTCCTCCTTCCAGCTCCTCTAGCTCCCTCCCATAGGTTGCGGTCTTTTCGCGGAAGAAGTTGGTGTAAATGAGATAGTAATCGTCCTCGAGCTTGTTTATCCTCGCGTATGCGTCCTCGTCATCATCGGTCAGGTTGTAGACCTCGGAGTTTATGCTGTCCAGGCTCTTGTGCTGCGTCGAGTTGCACTTGAACGTGTACCGGATGTTCTCCATGCCGTCGCTTCCAGCCGTCAGGTTGAGGTAGAAGACCCTCTGCTCGGATTCGGCCGAGCCCGTGTGTATGAACACGAACTTGTTCCCCTCCATGAAGTCCGGCGTGCCTTTGAGCTTGAATTTCGATATGCTTATCACGGTGCAGTCGGCAGAGCATTCGTTTGCCGCATCCTCGCTTGGGTCACAGACGCCATTTCCGCAGCACGGCACAACCGCGGCGTGGACGCACGCAAAGTCCGTGTCCGCCGAGCAGCTGTCGTTGGTGCAGGCGTTGCCGTCGTCGCACGATGGCGGGCAGCCGATGTCGTCTATGTCGCAGACGGTGTTGCCGTTGGCGTCGTCGCAGCACACGTTGCCTATCATCTTCTTTGGTAGGTTGCACGTCCCTCCAGTGTCCGCTCCGGGAACCGGGGTCTCCCCTCCTATGCATCCGCTAGAAAGCAGTATGGCAACGATGGCAAGCGCAAGAAACCATGTTTTGCGTTCCATTGATTAATTGATTGTGATTCCCCCCATATAAATTTGCTTCATCCAGGTCCATTTGCGGACATCTTAAATACCGCCCGCCCCATCTTTAATCATGAAGAGAAAGCTTCTGCGTCTCGCTGCCTCCTTCCTATGTCTTGCCCTCCTCGTGGCGGGAGCGGCAGAGTTTGCCTTCTACACAGCAAACCCGGATGAAAGCGGCTTCCACACCGGCTGGTATGCAGTCCTCTACATCTCGATGGGCCTCACGATTGCAGGCATCCTCGCCATGCGCCGCATCGCAAAGGATTTCCAGCAGAGGATGTTCTGAGCCTCACATCTTCTCCGGCGCCTCTATGCCAAGAAGCTCTAGCGCGTTGCCTATGGTCACCTTTGCCGCCGAGACGAGGGCAAGCC
>JAZDJY010000086.1:0-5644 GCA_043803615.1 Candidatus Aenigmatarchaeota archaeon
GCCGAACGCCGCGGCCGTTCCGACGGCGACATAGTCATGGATGCCAAAAATGGCGAAGGAAACGGCCACCGATATCGGATACATGGGAGGCTCCCAGTCCATGGGAATCCCGCCTGCGCCAAGGAGCCACGTCGACATCCGAACGTAAGTCCCGGCATCGCTTGGCCACAGTCCAAGTGCAGTGACGTCCCAGAACCGAAGCACCGCCGCGAGAAGGATTATCAGGCAAAGGAAAACCTCGGTTTGCCTCTTTTTCAGTGTTCCTAAAACTTTCTTCACAGTCATTGACAATCGCCTGCCGGCCTTCCGCCGCTAAACCGTTCCAAAACCACTGCATTATTTTTTTATTTTATAAGCCCTTTCTCGGCGAGCTCTTTTTCGGCAACGCCCGTCCTGTCCACGGCCTCGGTTTTCTGTCCCCATCCGACGAGTTCCAAAAGGCCGCCCTCGAGGCCGACCTTTGGTGAATAGCCTAGTTTTCTCATCCTCGTTATGTCGGCGTATGCGTGCCTTATGTCGCCCTGGCGGTATTTGCCCGCAATCTTGGGCGAGAGCTTCTTTCCATAAAGCTTTATCAGCGTGCCTGCCACCTCGGCGATGCTCGTCGGCCTGCCTGTCCCCACGTTGAAGGAGCCGTAATCGGCCTTCTTGTTTTCGAGGGCTATGACGCTTGCCTGCACTATGTCATGGACGCTTATTAGGTCCCTTGTCTGGTTTCCGTCCTCGAAAATCAGTGGCGGATTGTTGTTCTTTATCATGCTTGAGAATATGGCGCAGACGCCGGTGTATGGGTTGCTGAGGCTCTGCCTGGGGCCGTACACGTTGAAGTACCGCAGGGCTACTACCGGGAGGCCGTAGGCGCGTCCCGTGGCAAGGCACATCTCCTCCTGGTCTCTCTTCGTTATGGCGTATATGGACGTGGGCTGCAGCGGCTTTTCCTCGCTTGTGGGTACCGGGCGGGCGTGCTTGCCGCACGATGGGCATCTCACCTCCCAGTCCCCGGCCTTCATCTGGGATGCCTCCCTGAGGGCGGGGTACACCATCCCGCAGTCGTCGCATCTGTAGCTTCCTTCCCCGTATATGGACATGGAACTCGCGACGATGAGCTTCTTCAGCGGGTATTCCTTTTTCGTGAGCATTTCGAGGAGGCGCGCCGTTTTCAGCGTGTTGTTCGAAACGTACTTTTCTATCTCGTACATCGACTGGCCGACGCCAACGGACGCCGCAAGATGGAAGAGCGCCTCCGTGTCCTTCAGCAGGCTGCCGAGAAGCTTTGCGTCGCCTATGTCCCCGAATGTGTACCGGGCTTTCGGGTTGAGATAGGCGGGCTTCTCGCCATGATGGACCTGCGTGTCCAGGCTGTCCAGGACTGCTACGCTGTGCCCTTTCTTTACGAGTTCGTCTACGAGATGCGACCCTATGAACCCGGCGCCGCCGGTCACGAGCACCTTCATCTTTTCCCACCCCTGAAAAAATCTATCGTGCGCAGAAGGCCGCCGTCCAGCCCGACCCTGGGCTTCCAGCCAAGCGCCTTCCTTGCCACGGTTATGTCGGGGCATCTGGTTACCGGGTCGTTCTCGGGAAGCGGGTTGTATTCAATCCCGCTTGCGCTTTTCGTCAGTCTTATCACCTTCTTTGCAAAATCCATTATGGTCGTCTCATCGGGATTGCCGAGGTTTACGGGGTCGTTGACCCCGGAGTCCATGAGCTTCCGTATGCCCTCTATGAGGTCCGACACGTAGCAGAATGACCTCGTCTGGCTGCCGTCGCCAAAGACCGTGAGCGGCCTGCCCTCAAGCGCCTGGTTTATGAAGGCCGGCACTACCCGGCCGTCGTTCTTCCTCATCCTAGGGCCGTAGGTGTTGAATATGCGGACAATCTTCGTATCAAGGCCGTGCTTCCTGTGGTATGCCATGGTGAGGGCCTCGCCGCAGCGCTTGGATTCGTCGTAGCAGGACCTTATGCCGACCGGGTTGACGTTTCCCCAGTATGTCTCCGGCTGGGGGTTGACTTCGGGGTCGCCGTAGACCTCGGACGTCGATGCGAACATGAAAGCTGCCCCCTTGCTCTTCGCAAGCCCGAGGGCGTTGTGGGTGCCAAGCGTTCCTACCTTCAGCGTCTGTATGGGGTACTCGACGTAATCCACAGGGCTTGCAATCGACGCGAAGTGCAGGACGTAGTCGAGCTTTCCTCCGATGCTTATGTGCTTTGTCACGTCGCGTTTCACGAAAACGAAGTCCTTGTCTTTCTTTGCGCCTTCCAGGTTTTTCACGCTGCCCGTGATGACGTTGTCCATGCATATTACGCGGAAGCCGTCGGAAAGCAGCCTCTCGCATAGGTGGGAGCCTATGAACCCCGCCCCTCCGGTGATAAGGCACGTTTCCATAATTACCTGCCGCTCCCCTCTTCGTCGTGAAGCTTTATCTTCTTCATCATCTTCTCCCGCTCTTTTACGTGCACGTCGATGTCCATATACCTGAGAAGCTCCCTTTCGGTGTGCAGTATCGTCTTCCATTTCCCTATGTCTATGTATTTGCCTTTCAGTATGACGCCGCAGACCTTCTCGCCGCTTTTGAGGGCAAGCGATATGGCGTCCGTTATCTGTATCTCACCCTTTGCCCCGGGCTTCGTTTTTCCTATGTAGTCGAATATGCGCGGCTCGAAGACGTAGCCGCCGCACATGGCGTAGTATCCGTCCCCGGCCTTGTATTTGGCGGCCTTGGCGGCCGAAGGCTTTTCCACGACCTTTTCCACAATGCCACAGGAGCCGCTCACCTTACTTATCTTCGCAAGCCCGTATCCGGAGGGGTCGGAAACCTTGAAAAGCAGCAGTGTCGCCATGGATTTGTGCTTCTTGTGCAGCTTGATCAGTTCCTTTATCTCATTCTTTGGCTCTATGAAAGAATCCCCAAGGAGCGTCACGAAAGTCGTGTCTATCCAGTCCTTTCCCTGGTATATGGCATGCCCCAGGCCCTTCCTCTTCATCTGGTATATGTAGGCTGCGTTCACGCCGAAGAATGAGCCGTCTCCGATGTAATCCATGAGGGCCCCCTTCTGGTAGCCCACCACCATGAATATCTTTTTGATGCCGCCTGCCTTCAGGTTGTCCACGCAGTGCTCTATCACGGCCTTCCCCAGTATCGGGTACATTTCCTTTGGGACCGCCCTTGCGAAGGGGTAGAGCCTTGTGCCGCTGCCTGCCGCGGGTATGAGGCCTACTATATTTCTTTTCACCAGCAAACACCCTCGAAATTCTTGACTTTTGATGCGTCCAGTATCTTCCTTCCTTCTATTATTACGCTGCCCTTCATATGCGCAAAATCGCCGTCCGTAAGGCTCCTGACTTCGTCCCATTCCGTGAGTATGAGGCAGGCGTCGGAGCCTTCGAGCGCCGTCCGGAGAGTCATGCAGTACTCGACCTTTGGGAACTCCTTCCTGAAGCTTCCGCCGCCGCGGAGGCGAGGGAGCTCCTTCCTGAAATTGTCCGCGGCCTTCGGGTCGTAGGCCTTCACGCGGGCGCCCGCCGAAAGGAGGGCAGGGACTATCCGAAGGGACGGGGCCTCCCTTATGTCGTCGGTGCCCGGCTTAAAAGCAAGGCCCAAGACAGCGACGGTCTTGCCCCGGAGAGACGGCATCTTCTCCTTGAGCATCTCGACTATCCGCAGGGGCTGGCGGCGGTTGACGTCCTCGGCGGCATCGAGGAGTCCCATCTTCAACCCCTCACTCTTTCCCTTGGCGATTATGGCTTTCACGTCCTTTGGGAAGCACGACCCACCATAGCCTATGCCCGAGTTGAGGAACTTGCGCTCAATCCTCTCGTCAAGCCCCATGCCGTCGGCCACCTCGTACGAATCTATGGAAAGCTTCTTGCACAGGTTTCCAATCTCGTTTGCAAACGATATCTTGGTCGCAAGGAAGGCGTTGCTTGCGTACTTTATCATCTCTGCCGTCCTTGGGTTGGTCCTCATCACGGGACAGGAAAAGTCCCTGTACAGCGCGTAGACCCTTTCCGTTGATGTCTCGTCTATCCCTCCTATCACGACCCTCCCGGGCTTCATGAAATCCTCGACGGCCTTTCCCTCCTTGAGGAACTCCGGGTTCATGGCGACCCCGAAGTCCTTTCCGGCCTTCTTCCCCGATGCCTTCTCGAGTATGGGAAGCACCACGTTCTCCGTCGTTCCCGGGACCACCGTGGACTTGACGACCACGGTGTGGTATTCCTTCTTCTTGGAAATAGCCTTTCCTATGCCCTCCGCGGCCTTTCGTATGTGGACGAGGTCGATGCTTCCGTCTTCCCTCGAAGGGGTTCCGACGGCTATGAACGTGATGTGGGTCTCCTCCACGGCTTTTGCCAGGTTGGTGGTTGCGTGGAGCCGGCCGTTTCCTATGTTCTTCCGTAGCATCGCGTCGAGGCCCTCCTCGTAGATGGGGGCAATGCCAGCGTTTATCTTCTCGACCTTGTCCTTGAGCACGTCGACGAGTGTGACGTGGTTTCCGAGCTGCGCAAAACACGCCCCGGTGACCAGTCCAACGTAGCCCGACCCTATTATGGAGACTTTCATAGCATTATTTTCAGGACTTAATTTATATAGCACATGCTCACCGGAAGTTTTTTTAGGTATTACCCGAATATTACTCATGAGAAAAGTGCGCATCTCCATGACCATATCCCCGGACCTGCTGAAGAGGATAGATTCCATCGTAGACGGCGCCCAGACCAGGTCCAGGTCGGAAGCCATAGAGACCGTCATGTCCAAATTCCTGGAGGTAAATAAGACCGCGGTCTTTCTCGGAGGAGGGGACATCGAACGGCTCCTCGTCGGCGGGAAGCTCAAGCCCCTCATGGAAATAGGAGAAAGAACGCTCATAGAGCATAACATTGAGATGCTGAAGAAGTCGGGCTTTCGGAGGATATTCATCGTAGGTAAGTCTGAGCTCATAGGCGAATGCTTCAAGGTGCTAGGCAGCGGCGGAAGGCATGGCGTGAAGATAGACTATCTTGAAGAGCAGAGGACACTTGGGAACGCAAAGACGCTGCAGATAGCGGAGCCTCACATAAATGCGCCTTTCCTCGTACTGCCCGTGGACAACTTCTTCGACTTCGACCTGAATTACCTCTCTACGGCGCATATGCAGGGCGGAGGCATTGCCACCCTTGCCGTCCAGTCAGGAAGGGAGACGCGCATGGACCTTGGCGTCGTCGAGATGGTGGGAAACAGGATAATAAGCTACGAAGAGGCCCCTAAGAACCCCAAGACCTTCCTCACGGCGACGTTCATAGGCATGTACAGCCCCGAGATATTCGAGTACATACCCCGCGGCAATGCGAGATGGGTGCTCCAGACGGACGTCTTCCAGAAGCTCATAAAGGAAGGGAAGATGAACGGCTGCATCGTCCCGGGATTTTATATCAACGTGAGGGATGCCGGGGACGTATCGCTTGCCAGGGATTTTCTGAAGAAGAAGTAATACCAAAGTAATACTTGGTAATAAATAACTATTTAAACCTAGCATGGGAAGGATTTTCAGGATGATTATGGGCGTCAAGGAAGATCTCCTCAGCGGCAAGAAAAAGGTTGCCGTGTGGGGCACCGGGTTCATAGGCTTCACCACGATGGCGCACATGTCTTATAACGGCGTCTCC